>CAZEQQ010000614.1:0-1844 GCA_964514425.1 uncultured archaeon | reverse complement strand
TCTCTTTTGTTATCAATACAGAAGAAAAAAATACAACAAATTTTAAGATTGTACAACGCGAAAAAGAAACAGCAACTGAAACACATCAGACTTTTGATGACAGATTAGATATTATCAGTTTTGAAGAACATGCAATCGATCAATTATTACTTCATTCTACTCCACAAATAAAAGATGGACTCAACCGTATCAAACCTTATCTTGAATACTTCACCATTTCAGGGACACAAATGGTTATAGAACTCGGGATAAAATACAATTTGCAAGCAGCTTTTGATGCAATAACCTTTATGTTAAATTTCTTAGATGTCTTAAAAATTCATTATAGTAAAATGTTAGTTTTTGCGGGAGAAAAAAGATATACTTGTATTTATTGCAGAAAAGAGATACCATTAGATGGAGATAGATGTCCTTATTGTGGTAAAAAAGCTCCAATTTGTATAATATGCAAAGTTGATCCACAACCGGGTGAAGCTATCATTCAGTATGAGTGCTGTAAAGCTTATGCCCATTTAGAACATGCTTTAAAGTGGAAAAGCGTTACTGATATATGTCCAAGTTGTAAGACAACCTCACCAAAGTTCAATAGGGTGGTGTAAATAGCTTTTTTAAGGATAGGATTTCATACCTAGTTCTACCAAAGAATAGCTAAACTATTTATCTACCAAGCAGTTATTAATGATAACATTATAGTAATATTTCACATGAAAAAAATGTTTCAGAAAAAATATAAAAAGAAAGAAAAAGAGAAAGGATTAAGATTGTTTACGTTTCTTCAAAAAGACTTGAGAACCAAATAAACCACCTACTATAACCACAGCAACAAAAAGAGAAGGAAGGAGCCAAGGAAAAGGAGAAGGGTCAGGAGAAGGGTCAGGAGAAGGAGGAGTATAACGAAAAGCGTAAACAGCGTTGTCGGGAGAGGAAGGAAGAAAGGTTCCTCCTAGAATCTCTAACTTCCCATCACCAGTAAGGTCACCAACTGTTACAGCATAAATAGGTCCAGGAATGGGTAAACGCTCGATCACTCCAAAAGTAGCATTAAAAATCGTTATCCCCCCATAAAAGTTAGAAACAATAATCTCTTTCTGTCCGTTATTATCTAAATCAGCAACAATCATGTCAGTATGACTATGAGAAAAAGGTGTTTCTCCAGATAGCTTTACTGTTCCTGTTCGAACGTCAGTAAGCATATAATGATATAGATACATAGACACTACTTCCAGTTGGCCATCATTGTCCATATCAGCAAGAGCGCATTTATGTGATGAACTAATCTCTGTTGTCCTCCATATTACTGCTCCTGTTCGTCCATCAAAAGCAACTAAATTTGATTTGGCTGCTATAACATCGAGGACACCATCTTCATTGATATCATAAAATACAAACGAATCTGCAGTATACCCAGGATAGGTTTCTAATGTTGTCATCCACTTCGTTTCAAACGTTAATCCATCATAGACTGCCACCGAAGAGTTATAATGTCCTATGATTATCTCCTCATTTCCATCACCTGTAAGATCGTGAGTCTCAATTGCCCATGGCCAGTTAATGCGCTCCATCGTCCATAGAGGAGTAAGAGTAGCGAAATCTAACAAAGAAAGAAAACGTTCTCCATCTTCCTCCCCTTCTACTCTATCATGCCAATAAACTATCAATCCTTTGTAAGGAGGAGAAGAAAAATGAACAAGAACACAGTTATTAACAGTTATTCCCAATGTCGTATTTCGCACTTGTTCTCCTGTTAAGCTATCATAAACAAAAATATGTCCTGTACGATCATTCATAGCCCCACCAAAAACATATTGTGCATAACCCCAGACCACACTTTCTGTGCGGTTAGT
>CAZEQQ010000613.1:0-1847 GCA_964514425.1 uncultured archaeon | reverse complement strand
GGAAGGATTGTAGGTCAAACTAGTACATCCAGAGAAGGCGAAGTAGCTTATGTTAACACCTTACAAACTAGAGAACAACACATTAAACGTGAGAAAGCTACAAGTAACATCTGTACCAATCAAGCTTTAATTGCTTTGAGTGCAGCTATTCATCTTTCTCTTTTAGGTCCTAAGGGTCTTAAAGAAACGGGTGAGTCTATGTATCACAATGCTCATTATCTTGCCTCTGAGTTTGAGAAAATAGGAATAAAGCGTAGATTTACTTCTGATTTCTTTAATGCTTTTGTTTTGGATTTAGCTATTCCTGCTACTGAAAGATTTGAATTTCTTAACTATATGTTAGAGAAACAAATATTTCCTGGTATCCCTGTTTTTCGCGACAATGATACTGTTGATTATCTAATTACAACAAGTTATCTCTTAAAGAAAAAAGATCTTGATGATTTCGTTGAAGCTATGAAAGAATGGAGGAAAGCCTAATGACCTACAAACAAGCAAAATATGATGAACCGTTAATATTTGAGTTGAGTAAATCTGGAAGAAGAGCTAATCTTCCTCCTACTACGGATGTTCCACGTTCAGAGATTAAAATTCCCCAAAAAATGAGAAGAAAGCAAGCTCCTCTTTTACCAGAGATGAGCGAAGGTGAAGTTTATCGTCACTTTATTCATTTATCACAGATGAATTATAGTGTTGATATTGGCATTTATCCTTTAGGCTCTTGTACTATGAAATTTAATCCCAAAATTAACGAATCTGTTGTTCGAATGCCAAATTTTGCCTATGTTCACCCTAACCAACCTTGTGAAACAGTCCAAGGCATTTTAGAGATTTTCTACCACTTACAAGAAGCTTTGGCAGAGTTAGCAGGTCTTCCACATTGTACTCTTCAACCTGCAGGAGGAGCTCAAGGAGAGTATGTGGGTTTATCACTTATCCATGAATATCATAAACAGAACAATGATTTCCAACGAGATGAGATTATTGTTCCTGATAACAGCCATGGTACCAATCCTGCTAGTGTTGCAATGAATGGTTTCAAAACCATCACTATTTCATCTAATAAAAAAGGACAGATTGATTTAGAAGAGCTAAGAGCTGCTGTATCTGATAAAACTGCAGGTCTGATGATAACTAATCCTTCAACTTTAGGTATTTTTGAGTCTCAAATAAAAGAGATTTCCAAAATAGTCAAAGATGCAGGAGGTCTCCTTTATTATGATGGTGCAAATTTCAATGCTATTATGGGCATTTCAAGACCGGGGGATATGGGATTTGATGTTCTACACTATAACCTTCATAAAACATTTTCCACCCCACATGGAGGAGGAGGTCCTGGCACTGGTGCAGTCTGTTGTTCAGAAGAACTTGCTCCTTATTTACCTGTCCCTATTATCATCTATGATGAAGAGCAAAAGATGTATCGTGCAGATGAAGATCGTCCTAAAAGCATAGGTAAAATCCATGGTTACTACGGTAACGCTGCAGTTTGTCTCAGAGCTTATGCATACATTTGCGCGTTAGGTGCTTTAGGTCTTAAGGAAACATCAAAACAAGCTGTTTTAGTTTCCAATTATGCCTTTCGTCAATTTGAAAAAATTCCAGGGTTAGAAGTTAATCATGACAGAACAATACCTCGTAAGCATGAGTTTGTCGTTTCTGCCAACCCTCTTAAAAGATCTAATGACATTTCTGCTATGGATATTGCTAAGTTGCTTCTTAACCGAGGTATTCACGCACCTACGGTTTATTTTCCTCTTATTATTCCTGAAGCTTTAATGGTTAAGCCTACTGAGAATGAAAACAAAAAGAGAATTAACACTTTTATTCAAATTCTAAAAGAAGAA
>CAZEQQ010000612.1:0-1851 GCA_964514425.1 uncultured archaeon | reverse complement strand
AATAATGAACATATAGCCCCATTTGATAACAATGGAAAAAATCAGGTTTACTTGCCAGCAGAAACCAAATCTGAATATAAAATCGTTAAGCGTGCTCTTACTGAAAATGAAGAATCTTTAAAGTTCTTAAAAGAACTTGGATTAACAAAACCAGACCTTTTCGCTGAAATTAGAGAATGTATTCTCCCTAAATACCAGACAGAGAATCCTGTAAAAGATGAATGGTATTTTGAGGACTTTGAAAAACTTTTGAGAGGATATGAAAATATACAATCAAGTAAAAAAGAGGAATTTGTTAAGGAATTATCAGATGGATCTTTTATTTACGCAGTTAAAAATGATAATACTGAAAAAACCCGTTTATTAAAGGCAAGCCATACTTATTTCAGTGATGACGATTTAAAAAACTATTTCAATGGCTATCAATCGGTGTATTTTGTTTCTGGCGAACTTTATGAGAAATTTGGAGAAGAAAAAATAAAGGAGTTTCTTAAAGACTTAGGCGTTGAAGATAAACCGAGACGAATTGAAATAGAAAAAGTGGCAGATTTATCTTGGGAAGAAAAATTTAAACTTGTAGGTTATACTGGCAGAGATGTTAATCAAAAAGACTATGAGTATGAAGGTTTTGATAATTTTATAAATAAGATAACTGCCGAAAAATCATACTTGCTGTGGAAATTATTTCTAAAATGTATTGAAAGTTTAAGTAGTTGGCAAGCACAAAAATTTTTTGAAGGTCAACTATGGTGGGAGTATTATGGGCGGCAGAGTCACCCTTATGATGCAAATTTTACACAAATTCTTAGGCAACAAGCATGGCTGGTTGACAAAAAAAATAATTTCAAAAAACCTTCTGAAATTACTTTTTTGGAGTTATCTGATAATTACATTAAAGATAGTTCCAATATAGATATTTTAAAGAAAGTTCTTGGATTTAAACCTGAAATTATTGAGCAACTTCCAGAAGATTATAGGAAAAAATTGGAGCTGGTAAAAAACATTCCTGTAGAAGAACTAAAAAAAATTCTTTCTGAAAGAGAAGAGAAACCATTGGAGCGGGAAAAAGAACAATGGATACCCGAATGTGAACCAGATACAATTACTGCAAAAATACAAGAAGTAGAACCAGTTAAAATTGTTACTGCTGATTTATCCGGTCAAGTAGGGAACATAGAAGGAGTAAGAAATGAAGAACTAACGAAAGAGACTGAAAAACCGGAAAAAGAAGTTAAGGAAACACCCATTGATAAAAAAGCAATTGGAAAGTGGGGTGAAAAATATGTTTATAATGCCCTTAAGAAAAAGCATCAGGAACAAGGAGATGTCATTGAAACAGATTCTGGATTTAAAGTAATAGATGCTAATGGCGAAGAGTTTGAAATTATATGGTTGAACAAGCATCAAGATAAAGGAAAGGGCTATGATTTTGTTATAAGGAGAAATGAAACTGAAACGGATTATATTGAGGTGAAAACTAAAATAGAAGAAAGTGAAGAACTAATTGAAGTTACAGGGACTCAATGGGAGTTTGCCAGGAAACTTTTTGACCAAAATGAAGGAGAAAGATATTCTTTTTATATCGTGTCAAACGCGGGGAAAAAGAATGCTGAAATTCATATATTGAGAAATCCAATTAAGTTTTGGATAGAAGGGAAACTTTATGCACATCCAGTTAATATCAAATTATAAAATGAATATGGGCATACTTCAGCTAACAGAGCGTATCTGGCTCCGCTTAAATTCCTCCCTTCGGTCGGGACTTCAGATACGCTCAGACGTTAGGCGAAATAGTCGCAAAAAAAGAAAAAAAGGAGGAACTGTATGAGCTATATTGATGATAACCTTATG
>CAZEQQ010000611.1:0-1858 GCA_964514425.1 uncultured archaeon | reverse complement strand
GTTGAAATCTCATGTATAGAAAATAATGAAGGACAGGTGTTTCCAATTGTCTCTTTAGATAGTTCAGAGGAAACATTGCTTGATGACTCATTTAGCCCTTTTATGCTTAAATCTGGTGTTAAGATGCTTCCAGGAAGAAAATTAATGAACTATTACATGAACGAAATCACGATAAAAGAAGGGAAGTATCCCGAACATTGCGATATTAGAATAGAATGTGACCAATACCCTATTGGAGAATTCAATGTTACTGAAATGAAAAAATCTATTATTGAGCTGATTGAAAGTAAAAAATATAAAAAGTTCCATGTGAAAGCTACTTTAAGCTCTCAACAGAAATATGCGTGTGTCGCACCAATACAACCATGGTCTTGGCAATTATTTCATATTAAAAACATAAAAGTTGAAAAAACACCAATTTTTATCTATTCTACCAATAATATTTCTAATGACTTTTATATTTTAGAGTTTAATAGTGAGGGTACTTTTAATCTTTTGGACCGATCTACACAAACTACCTTTACCAATTTACACAAATTCGAAGATTGGGGAGATAAAGGGGATGAATATACATTTGGTAAACTTGGTCCCATGAAACATAAATTGGAAAATGTTAAGAGAAAAATTACCATTTCTAATGATCTTTTCTGTGAGATTAAACAAACTGGTGATTTTGAAACTTATAGTGGTTTAAACTCCTCACGTGACAAAAGAGATGGAAAGACAATCATCAAAGTAGAAACAACTTTTCGATTTTATGCTCATTTACCGCATATTGATATTAAAACTGAACTTACTAATACAGCAAAAGATCATAGATTAAGGATTACTTTTCCTCTTCCCTTTACTTCAGAAACCACTTTCACTTCAACTCATTTTGGTGTTATAGAACGTAACTCCGACCCTGAACAATTGTTAGAATTCGCAGAAAAACCTTCTGGCATTCAACCACAAAAACGTTTCATTAGAATAAATTCTGATGATTCTTGTGCAGCTATCACACTCAGCAATAACGGTCTTCCTGAAGTTGAGTTAGAAGGGAACAACATCTTAGCACTCACACTTTTACGTTCTGTTGGTTTTCTCTCACGTTCTGATTTTGACGAACGACCTGTCCATGCTGGTCCTTTTCTTGCTACTCCTGGTGCTCAAGAATTAAATACAGAATATACCTTCGAATATAGTCTTTATACTCACCATAAAGAAATAGAACTTCATGAAAGTGATAACTTTGCAGATTCCAGTATTTTATCGCCTATTAGTTATAGTTTAGTAAAGAAAGATTTACCACAAAATTTTCTTTTTTCGCTTTTTTCCCTTGATAACCCTAACATTCGTGTTTCTTCGTTTAGAATAAGAGATAATAGCATAATTCTTGTTCTTTACAATTTATCTAATTTCAATCAAGACTTATCTTTAATTTTAAATAACAAAATCACAAAATTTACACATATAAAGTTAGATAATGTAATAATACAAGATTATCCAATCACGGAACAAAAAGTAAATCTTTCATTTAAGTCCTTAGAAATTAAAATGCTTCGTCTTGCCTTTTAATTGCTCTTTTTTCCTATCCTTTTCTTTTTTATTTTTTAGTAATTTTTGTTAAATTCAGGAAAGTGCTTCAAAAACATTTTTTCTATTTTTTTCTCATTGTTCTTACTAATGACTTCATCCTTTGATTGGAAAATTTCTTTATCTAAACTACTTTCGACTTCTATTGACATTCTTTCGAATTTCTCTTTAAGATAATCACTCTCTTCTGTCACAATAATAGCCAAAAAAGAGCTACCAATTAATTTTGTCATTAACGCATATTCTTCTACATTTATAGTTGATAAAGCAGAATTATTTCCAA
>CAZEQQ010000610.1:0-1860 GCA_964514425.1 uncultured archaeon | reverse complement strand
CTGATTTGTTAGAAAAAATGCCTACTAAACTACAAAAAGAGATAGATTTAGGAGTTATATCTGAAGAAGTCCAAAGCTATCTTGAAGATTGTTTTACTGAAGCGTTTCTAATAGAAAAAGGAAAGAAAAAGGAAGACTTGTAAAAAATTATTAGCTTGTTTTTGCGTATTGTTGCTCAAACCAAGTTTTCTTCCTCAATAATTTTCTATACCAAGTTGGCATAATCCACCCTAGATACATGAAAGTGTAGGCTGCAACAAAAATTAATACTCTGATAATCGTACCAATTATTGAAGCAATAAGTCCTTCAAACATTGACAGCACAGGAGTAAGAAGCCCTGCAGCTAAATAGAGTACCAATCCCAATGCGATTGACTGAAGACCTTTTTTTGATTCTAAAGAACCAGTCTTTTTAGATAATATAAAAGCTCTTCCAGCTATTCTAATTGTAAAGTAGAGAGAAACAAGTACTTGGAATAAGATTACAATCATACTGTAAGAAATTGTATATAATTCAGGAGTAGAGGGAGTTTTTGTTATTATGAGCCCCTTAGTATTGGGATAAATGATACTATCAGCAATTATTAAGCCTACTAAAACACCATAGATTATCACGGTTATTGAGAATACTATCAATCTTTTAATTTCATTGTCGCGTAAAATATGTCTGGAGGCAAATTGATAAAGAAAAGCATACGCAAATATAATAGATAGCGGTGTGATAGCATTTAAAAGGTATAGAAGATAGATGTTATAGTTGAATAAAACTGCAACTCTATTTATGAATGGAACAAGAGTAGTTAACGAGAATAGTATATAGGCTATCATCAACATAGCTGTACCAGGAGTCTTTTTTCTCCTGTAGCTTTGTGCTAAAAAGAAAATTAAGAATAAAACTGCTAGAGAGAGTATGAATGAATATGAGAGAACGATCCATGTTTCTGTTGATAACATTTTAATCACCTAATAAATTATCTATAACCCATTTAAAAGCTTCAAAAATACCTGCACCAGTTTTAGCTGAAACTTCGAAAATGGCCCAATCATAACTTAATCCAGTTAGATTAAATTGTTCAATAAAGTCAGACTTGCTAATAAGCTCTGCTTTATCACTTTTGTTTAACAACACAGCAACTTTGAGATTTTCTTGAAGCTGAGCCTTTAATGTAGTGTGGAAGACTTTTTTAGCTTCATCAAACCTCATGGGATTTGAGCGATCTACAACAAATATAATGCAATTTGACTTCTCGTTAATTTGTGCCCACATATCACGAAAGTCTTCTTGACCAGCCACATCATAAATGTTTAATTCAATCTTGGAAATATACATCACATCGTGATTAACACCCATTGTGGGGCTTGTATCAACAAACTCGCCTGTTTCAAGGTATTTCACAATAGTGGTTTTACCCGCATCATCTAACCCACAAATAGTGATATTAGATTCTTTTTTGGTTCGCTTAAATAATTGAGAGAGAAAAGACATTAATTCACCTTACCTACCATAAATCATTCGAAAAATCATCCAATGCTTTGTCATTAGAAGTTTTCTTTTTAACATCATCTTCGCCAAAATTGAAAGAAATCTCAGAAGAAGAAACAACTTGAATTTTAAATTTACCCTGTTTAATTCCATCATAAAGCTTAGGTAAAATATCAGTCAAAGTTGCTAGAGATAATAAATTCTTACGTGATAGTTCGTTTATAAGTATTTCAAAAGTACTTTTAATAGTATAGGGGTTGTAATCGGTGTTATCAAAAATTGCTAAAATAGCGGCGATGTTATCTCGTTCCCCATCTCGTTTGATCTGAAAAACATAGCTAGATAAGCTAAGATTATCGCAGGTCGAAGAAGAAAAA
>CAZEQQ010000609.1:1043-1863 GCA_964514425.1 uncultured archaeon | reverse complement strand
TTGTTTAGGAGGACTTGTTCGTCCAACTTCAGGGAAGATAATCATTGAAAATAGAAATATTGTAGACTTTAATGATGATCAATTGGCTGAATATCGTTGTAAAACAGTCGGTATTATCTACCAATCTTTCAATCTTGCCCCTTACCTAACGATAAGGGAAAATATAGAATTTCCGATGGTATTAGCCCGTCAAAGTTCAGAGTATATTGAAAAGCGAACAACTGAATTAGTTGATAAATTGGAAATAGAGCGTTACCTCGACCAAAAGCCGACTTATTTGAGTGGTGGTGAACAACAACGAGCTGCTATTGCTGTTGCACTTGGTAACAATCCTCCAATCATTTTAGCAGATGAGCCAACTGGCAATTTAGATGTGGCTACAGCAGAAATTGTTTATGACCTTCTCACCCAAACTTGTGATTATTACCGAACAACTTTAGTGCTTGCATCTCATGACCCTATGGCATCTAACTATGCAGATAGAGAGATTGATTTACCCAAACTAAAAACAATTGAGTTATAAGTGAGATTGTTTTAAAGATTCAATATCTATTTCCTTTTTTCTTATCATCTTCTTGATTTTTGATTATTTTCAAAATTGCTTTTGATAGTATTATTTAACTTCAAAAAAACATTTAAATTGGCTGTTGAAATTCTTTCTTTGATTGTTATGAAAATTCTACCAGGTATTGCTTCTAATGAACTAGCTCGTGATTTAGCTTCTCTTCTTTCTCTTCCTTTGGTTGAAGTAGAGACTAAAACGTTTTACGAAGGTGAGACATATCTACGCATCTTAGAATATATTAAATGAGAAGAAATA
>CAZEQQ010000609.1:0-1033 GCA_964514425.1 uncultured archaeon | reverse complement strand
ATTGTTCAAACGGCTTCGTCACCACAAGATAAGAATTTTCTTAATCTTCTCTTTCTTGCGTCCACAGCTAAAGATTTGGGAGCAAAGAAGGTTTTAGCTGTTGTTCCTTATCTCTGTTATGCTCGAGCTGATCGTCGAAAGCTTGAAGGTGAAGTTCTTTCTCACCAAATTTCCTTATCTTTGATGTCTTCTGCAGGTATAGATGAACTCATAACTGTTAGAGTCCATAATCCTGAAGCTTATTTTGCTTCTGTTCCTGCTTTAACAAAACATAATATCAATCCTTTTGAATACTTTGGAGCAAGTTTAGAGGATAATGGTATGCTTTCTGATAACCTTTTTATTGTTGGTCCTGATCAAGGAGCAGAAGATGATGTCAAGCTTTTAGCTTCTTCTCTCAATGTCGCTTATGGTTGTCTCGATAAGCAACGTGATGCCCATACACATAAGATTGTTATGCAGGACACTGGTTTTGACTGTAAAGATAAAGATGTTATTCTTATTGATGATGTTGTTACAAGTGGAGGAACAGCCACACTTGCAGGTGAAACAATACTGCAGAAAAGTCCCCGTTCTCTTGCATTCCTTTGTGTTCATGCTCTTTCTAAACCTGAAGACATTGTTAAAATGCAGAAGAATGTTTTTTCTACTGTTATCTCTTCTAACACTGTCCCTCGTGGCGACATTCGACAGATTGATGTAGCACCCATTATCGCCCGTTATATCAAGGAAAAGGTAGTATGAGGACATTTTTAGTTTTTCTTCGTGGTCATTTTGGGTTTCTTGCCCAAGAAGAACTTTTTGCTTCTTTTGATGCTGAAGGTATTGATTATGATATTGTGGAAAAACATCTTCAGTATGTTCTCTTCCTTTCTAGTTCCGACCCTATTCCTGCTGTTCAACGCTGTGCTTTGACACATTTTTTAATTGAAGTTCATCATACTTTTAGTTTTTCTGGTAAAGATTATACTCCAACTTGTGTTTCTTCTCTTCCCTTTTCTCCTCATGATTCTTTTCGTGTCCGTATTGTTCG
>CAZEQQ010000608.1:0-1869 GCA_964514425.1 uncultured archaeon | reverse complement strand
ATGCTATTTAATTCGTTCATATCACTTCTAATTTTCACAACACCAGTTATTTGCTCCTTACTATTATATCCCGACTTAATTTGATACTTTTTAGCAATAACATGACCATAAGATCCTGCTCCATGAACAATAATGTAATTTTGTTCACTTTTTACTAAAATATCTGCAATCAAAGTAATACTTTCTTTTACTATATGCTTGTAGTTTTCTTTTTTTGTTATTATAGATCCACCAATTTTTACTATATCTATTGAATAGTTCATTCTTTTTTTACCCCTTGATCTGAAAATTTCACATGAAATGCGTTATAACCTTGCATTCTTAGAATATCTATAGCTTTTTCTGCTGTATCTGTGTTCCCAAATAAGCTTATAATACAGCCTCCACCGCCTGCTCCAGTGATTTTGCTTCCTAAAGCACAATTAGTATTAAGTAATTCTACTATTTCGTCAATGATATTAGTGCTTACTCCCAAAGATTTCAGGATTTCTTGATTTTGATTCATTAAACTACCTATGGTTTCAATATTGCCCTCTTTAAGTGCTTCTTCTCCAGTTCTTACTATACTTTCGATGGAATTGAAGTAATTTTGTACTATTTTTGGGTTTTCCTTATAGTTATCTTTCACTTTGGTTACTAAACCTTTAGTGTTTCTTGTAATCCCACTATCCACTACAACCAAGTCCCAATCTAATTGTTTCGGTTCTAGGGGAGAAAGTTTTCCTTTCTCGAATAATATTCCTCCTCCAAATGTAGCTATGGTGTTATCAATCCCTGAAGGGGAACCATGCTGTATTTTTTCTGCTTCAAATGCTAACTCATTTATTTCTGAAAAGGATAATTTTAGGTTGTAATAATCTGAAATAGCGGCACAAAAAGAAACTGCAGTAGCTGCACTTGAACCCAATCCTGAGGCTATAGGGATCTGAGATTTTATTACAATATCGTAATGACTCTTATTTGAGTGCTTTCTCTCTATCCCATCCTTTAAAAAGTGAAAGGTTGGGAAAAGTTGTTTAAAGTCATTTGAATCACAAAGAAAAACTTTTGATGGATAGAAGCTACTCGAATAAAGTGTAGAATAGGATTTATCATTATTTGTTACCGTTACAGTTATCCGTCGGTCAATAGCTATAGCAATTGCGGGGTACCCATATACAACAGAATGCTCTCCAAAAAGAATAACTTTTCCTGGAGCAGAATAAGTAACCATTTTGCTAACCACAAAAAATAGTAGAATAAAGAGAATTAATAATTTTCCTACGCTATGAAAAGCATGAAGGATTTTTATTCTCTTAATAATTTAAATGCAAATTCATCAACAGTCATGTCTAATTCTTCAGTTTCACCTAATTCTCCTCTTTCTCTTAATATTTGTCGAGTAAGGAGGTAATAGACTTGAGCTAGAGACTTTCGACCTTTGTTGTTTACTGGTACTACTAAATCTACATTTGTAACAATATTATCAGTATCACAAAGAGCTATAGCAGTAATTCCACGTGTATTCGCTTCGGTTAAAGCTTGTTTATCAGCTCTTGGGTCTGTTAAAAGAACAACGTCAGGTTCAATATATCCAGAATAAGAGGGATTAGTAAGAGTACCAGGAATAAATCTACCAGGCACTACTTTAAAACCACATCTACGAGCCATTTTTGCAGCGGGAACACTTGCATATTGTCTTGTAGCAAAAATTGCGACTTGAGATGGTTCAAAACGAGCAAGAAACTTTGCTACTATCCCTATACGTTTATCAGCAGAATTTACGTCTAAAACATAGATGCCATCTTGACGTACTCTATACATGTGACGTTCCATAAACTTTGTGCATACAGAAGTGCCTATGTGAATCCCTGAAACTAAGTATTCATC
>CAZEQQ010000607.1:0-1869 GCA_964514425.1 uncultured archaeon | reverse complement strand
CATATTAAGTAGAGTAGTTTCCTCAATAACATATTGTGCAATTTCCACTACTTGTTCTTCAGGCAATCTAGAAAAAGCAAAAGCTAAAAGTCTTTCTTCTTTTTTAAGGGCAAAAATACTGGTAAGAACATTCTTATAGCCTAGAAAGAAATTTGAGAGAGTATTCTTAATTTTATTAGAGTTCATCTCTTCTAAAACATCATCATTTATTAACTCGTATAAACTAAAAACTTCACTTTTGATTTGTGGAACATCAAATGAGGGCATAGAAGGGATATCGAAATCGTCCATTATTGGTTGATAAGCATCAAAATCCCTTTTTGTATTACAATCTTGTTTGAACCCCTTTTTCTTTCCTCTTTTCCTTATTTCTGCTATGAGCTCTAAAGGTAATACTTTGGATTCTGCTTCATCAAATATCGAACTCACAGATGTGATATCTTTCTCCTCAATTATGATTTCATAACGTAAGTTGAGTTCATGAAGAATTTTCTTTTCCATTTCTTCCTCAATTCCTCCTTTTAAAACCACACAGAGCATTTTTTCATCACAAAGTTGTAAAAATAAAAACTTGTAAGTTTCAAAATCTATAGATTTAATCTCTTCTTTTTCTATTGCAAAGGTATAACCGTGCAATGCGGAAATAAAACCTGTAACTAACACATTATCTAATTCTAACTCATCAGAAAATTTTTCGTAATAAAGGTCTATACCTTGATCAATAATATGAATTTCTATCAAATTCTCTTTGATAATTTCCACATCTTCACTCATCTAATGGTAAAAATACAGACTAAATATAAAAACAAACTGATTGTCTCAACTATTAAATGGAAAACTGAAAAAGTCAAAATTACTGAAATTGAGTAAAGAAAGAGAAACAAAATGTAAAATGAGAAACTGATACTAATAACGCACTATGAAAGAACTTATAATAACAAAGCGAATTAACAGTATTGAATTAATGTAAATTCAAAATTTCGTAGGTCAAGAACTTTCAGTTCTAGAATTATAAGTTCTTTAATAAAAGAAAGTAAGAATAAACTTGATATAGTATAAAAAAAACCTAAGAATAATTATCGGTGAACAAAAATGAGTGGTCAAGAGATTAATTCGATACTAAATGAATTCGAATCCAATACAGAAGGTGTACTCGGGTGTTCTATAATTACTGCAGCTGATGCCCTTACTTTGGCAGAATCATCACAAAAATTTGACAGCATGGTAATAAATTGGTTAGGAGAAAAAGTTCTATCCCTAGCAAAAGAAACTTTGAAACAATTATTAGAAAGTTATAAACTTAAATCAGTTACTATCGAAGAAGAAAGTCATCTTATCTATCTTCGACCTATCGGAGATAAATTCTATGCAGTGATAATAACTTCAACCGAAGAAAATAAAGGATTGATAGAATTTAATCTAAAGAAGTTACAAAAAAGTTTAGAACCTTTACTTGCACAGTTTTAAAAGGAGATTAAAATGGATTTCACTGCACTCAAAGCTTTATCTAATCAAGCTTGTGATAAAGATAATGCACGATTTAGTTTTTTTGCAAAGGATGGTCAAAAGGTACTTTGCTCGGCATCAACTTTAGAAGACTTATATGAATGCGTACAAAAAATTGACCCCGATGATTTATTAAATCATGTCTGTACCTGCGAAGACTCTGATGGCTCTTTAAGAGATTTAGCTTTCTGGGTACATTATATCCTTGCTGATTCTGAGTTATCGATGAAAATATATACTGCAGCAGAAAATTTTGCTGATAATCCAGAAAAGTTGAAGGTAGAATTATTAAATCTAATATTCACCAGACTCTTAAATTACAGTGAAATATCATTCATACCAGATTAAAATAAATATTGAATC
>CAZEQQ010000606.1:0-1871 GCA_964514425.1 uncultured archaeon | reverse complement strand
ACTGATCCCATTACTTTATTGTTTGCAACCACCCATTTCATCAGATTTTTGGCAAAAACGTCATTTTGTGTCTTACCTTTACCAAATTCATTATTGTTAGCAAAACCGTCTCGGGTGTTATACATGCTGGTAGTTGTTACAACCACTCTTCCACCTTGTTCATTTTCATGAGCAATAGCTATAGCTTTGTTGTTTTGTTTTGATAAGACAGTATTTCTGTTATCGCTACTTGTCATGTAAGTTCCCCAATGATCAATGTAGAAAACACCTTCAGTTATAGCATGTGTTCCAGTAGTTAGACCTAAAGTAGTTATTAATTCATCATTAGAATCGTCATACTCAACGGAAATTGCATCATCAGAAACGTCTATACCAAAGGGATCTAATACTTGGTTCATAACAGTCATATTATGACCCCAATAAAGATTGTTACCATAATAATCGAAATAATAGTTTCCTTCACATTGAATGTAAAGAGAACCACCATTAGCTATATAATCATGGATAACATCAATTTCAGCATCAGATATTCCACGAGAGCTCAAAGTAAAATTCCAAGCAGAAAGTTCTTGCCGATCTAAAGTAAAAGGGTTATTCAACCATATAGCATCATAATCAGCTAAAAGATCTGCTGTTATCGATCCTTTTCTGTGTTCATTTATGGCTATACCTTGCTGCATTTGACTTTTTATGAAATCGAAATAAGTTCCCAAAAAGTTAGTAGAACTGTAACTAGAAAACATCTTACCATATAAAACTCTATACTCTCCTTTTGAAACAGTGATAGTAATGCTAGTTTCTTTCGTTATGCCTTGAGCTGTTTCAAAAGTGATTTTTCCAATATATTTACTTCCTACTACTGCATCCCTGGGAATGTCAACAGTGAGTTCATAATTTCTGTCCCAAGGTCCAGTTGGAGAATTAGGATCTAATGTTACTATATCTGTTATATTTCCACTCATAACAGGTGGAAGATCTTCCCATGGTGTAGATGAAACCGATTTCACAAATATTTCTCCATAAAAACCTTGAGGAAGTGTTTTGAGTTCTGTTGTTGGATAATTTGGTAGTGCCCACATTGCTACAGGAAAGTCTGTTCCATTTCGTGGAGCAGAGCGAATGAGGTCCAAAGCGGCACCAGCATTAGCTATTCCAGCACCATAGATTAAGAAGTCTATATTTTTAGGGTCAGCTGTCGCCATAAGTGCAGATTTAATTAATCCTGTATCATAGGGAATATTTTCTTCTCTTAACGCTTGTGCAATTAAAGCAGCAACACCTGCAATGTGAGGAGCAGCCATAGATGTGCCTGATAAACTATTATAATCTGTAGCACCTCGATTATAAGGAGCAACTATATTAGATCCTTGTGCAGCTATATCGGGTTTAATATGACCATCAGCTGTAGGTCCTTTGGATGTAAATGAGGAAGGTGAGCCTGCAGCGGTTGTTGATGCTACACTGATAGCTCCAAATGCTGTACTAGGACGAGATAACGTAACAGGAAATTCTGCATTTCCAGCAGAAGAAGTTACTACTATGCCATTACTTGTTACTTTATTTACGGCTCTATCTACGAAATCTATCCCTTCGGCATCTCTTGAACCTATACTTAAGTTAATAGAGTCAATATAAACACCATCGTCAGCTAATGCTAAAGCATATTCAAAAGCATCAGCTAATGCAAGAGTTGTAATTCCTGTACCACTCGCAGCATCATATACTCTACCTACAACAATTGTAGCTTCAGGTGCTACACCGATATTATCAGCGTTACCAGTACCAGCTCCAGCAGCAATACCTGCAACGTGAGTACCATGGCCTTGTGCATCGTCAATGCTTACTATGTTGCTAGTATAACCATTCTTTAC
>CAZEQQ010000605.1:0-1871 GCA_964514425.1 uncultured archaeon | reverse complement strand
TCTAACTGTCTCATGGGTAAATAGAAAAAACTCGTGTTCTCTTTACTAATACACGCTAGAATATAGGAATAAACTGCTTCAAAACGAGACTGAATTATGCTTGCTTCTAAATATGTTTTCTTAAAAAAGTTAGTTTCCCCCTTCGGTAAATATAAGCTAGCGGGGGTTGTAACTTGATAATAAAAGTTAGAGAACATAAATAAGGAGCTAAAAACGATTAAAAAAATTAAAGGGAAAAAGAAAATATAGCACACACGATCTCTTTTTCTATTAAAAAAATGTAAAATAATTTGTTTCATATTACTAGATTTTCTCCAATTTTACATGTATGTATTCATTCCTTCGTCATAGTCAATCATATAGAACTGATTGGGTACAAAACTTATGCAGTAGCATATGTATAGAATAGCAAGGAGAACAGCTAAAGCGAGAATAATCATTCCAAGTGTTCCTAGTGCTTTGCAAGCAGCTACTACACTAGCCAATTTTTGGTATTGTGATGCTATTATAATCAACTTTTGTAGTCCCCATTCTATCACTTTACCAAGAGCTAACCCTGCTAAAAGATCCAATAAAGTGTTTTGAAATGGTTGCAAAAAGGGAGTTATAAATTCTGAAATTAATCCAGCAGTATCATAGTCTCTACTTGCTTCTGTATACGAATACTCAACAGAACATCCTTCTGATAAGTAATGATTGAGCAATTGAAGATGAAATACACTCTTCTTAGTATTTATTTCTCCCATAAAGCCAAGAACTACATTTGCACCTATATAATGGAAGGCATCAGCTAAACTTCCCCAAGTCATAGAGTGACAAGCAATCAAGAATACTGCATTCAACTTTGGTAAGGAATTTTCACCTAAAGCTATAATGTCGTTTGCAGTTATTTTTTCACCATTTCGCATGATTAGTTGAGGTTGTTGTTGAGTATCCAAAGAGCCATGCCCAACGAAAGCAACGTTAAATTTATCTTCTGTTTTAGCATGATAGAAAGTTAAGTCGTTAAGGAAACCGCTCTTTGTCGTTCCAAAACTAGGGATTACTTCATTATTCAAACTTTCAAAAAGATTTTTGAATTGTGTGCTACAATTGACCCCATGTTCTAAATCTGAAAAATCAGCTCTGATATTAAGCAGTGATTTAAGAAAAAGTGGATTACCAGGATTGCTTGAACCTCCACCTCCAGGGTCTAGAACAGGTGCGCCCCAATCGGGATAGCTTCCCCAATGGCTTAAAGCTTGTCGTGCATTTGTTTTTAGATTATTTAACAAATTTTCTTTAGCATAGATATCACCTAATGATGTACTAATAGTTAAGTTGAAAGATACAAAAAATAGGAATAAAATTCGCAATAATTTATGTAGTTTCATATAATAACCTCTTATATTCTTCAAAGCTTATTTCTTTTAATCGATTATCGATTAAATATAATAGATTAGAGACAGATATACATTCTGCCGTGTTGTGATATATAAATGTTTGCTCAATAGTAATTCCGGTTAACGGTTAACGTAAATTTCTTCTCACATCTTTTACTTATAACTAGTGTCATAATCCAAGGTCTATGATAAAAAAAACTCTTAGAGATACTGGGTTCAAAATCTGACAGTATTAGAGACAGGACAATTAAACAAGCAAGCAATGTTGTAAGTAGCACTTACATCATCGTATGGGACGTCTATAATCTTATTCCTCAATTAACAGTACTAGAAAATGTTATGCTCCCAGGAATCATGGTAAAAAGACCAAAATCCGAAGTTGAAAAAGAAGCATTAGAATTACTAAAGATAGTAGGTTTAGAGAATTTTGTTGATCAATTCCCAGTAAAACTATCTGGTGGTCAAATGCAAAGAGTAACAATAGCCAGA
>CAZEQQ010000604.1:0-1871 GCA_964514425.1 uncultured archaeon | reverse complement strand
AAAAAAACCTAATTCATTAGATTTCAACATATCATCATTTTCGTCTGATGTGTCATTAGTAATAATTAGGTCTATATGGGATTTCTTCTTTTCTAAATAATTTATAATGAATGTTTTAGTCTCGAAAAAGGTGTGACAGAAAATAAATTCATTATTTTCATATCCATAGTTTTTGAAGATATTTATATATCTATCCTTTTCTTCTTTAATATCGTTTATAAGTATTCTCAATATTTGATGTTTTGTTCATTAATGATTGCTAACGTGTTCATGGTAAGGTTCTGCCAGAAAATGTGTAGCATTAAAACCTGAGACGTTTTAACTTGTTTGATTTTCATTTTCTTCGATTCTTGGTCTTGCATTATTACAGTATCGATGTGTCAAGCGTGCATTTTCAGGAATTGTTTTTCCACCAGTCCAATACTGTTGTATATGGTCAACAGCCGCATCATCAATATTAGTAATTTTGTTTGCGCATATAGCACAAGTATCATTTTTTTCAAATAGGTCTTTTTTAAGAGAATAAGTAAAGCACCGAGGCTCCTTTATTCCGATTCCAAGAATTTCTTGGAGTGCAAATCGCCACTTGTCAAAACGGATTGTTACTGCCTTTTTGCTACTTGTTGATAGTTCAATTGAGTCAATAAAGTCTTGGTCTGTAGTCATTAAGTCTATTAGCGCTTCTCTAATCCTATCAAGATTTTGGAATACAGTATTCTTATCTTCCCTTGCAAATGAGTACATTAATATATCGAAAAGTGAAACATTAAATTTTTGTGTTTCCCATTTTCCATTTTTATTTTTTTCATCCCCACGATAGTATCTTTTAAAAGAGTTCTTATCCAATAATGAAAGAATTATACTAACAGTATTTTTAAAAGCATTCCTTAGTTTTAATTCATCGGCAAGTGAAATATTCTGATATTTTTCCATTGTATCATTTAGAAACTTTTTTATAGGTGCGTTATAGTTTAAATAGGTGTTGAAATGAAATGCAGCAAACCGTAAAACAAGTTCTCTGTCCTTCATCCTTCTATCAGGTTTTGCAATGCCTAATAGGTATCTTAAATCATTGTCTTGGGATAATTCTTTAATAAGTTCGTTGAATTTTCCTCTATAAACACAGTTTCGTAATTCTTGGTCGTTAAGTGGAACAGAACCAGTATTTAATCTTGCAAAAATTTCAAACTGCAAATCACCATCTGATTCCTTTTTGAATTTAATAACTCTGATTTTATATGTTATGATTTTATCCTGTAACTGTTCAGAAAGTTCCTTGAATTTCTTCCCATTTAGTTCAGTAAATACTTTTAAACCTGATAATTTGAATTCTGAATTGTCAGGAAGTTTACCGTCAATAAAGGAAAAGAATGCAGTTAACCTCTGCTGACCGTCAATAACATTTTCCTTCCCATCTTTTTCTTCAGATAAATAAATTATCGGAATAGGAATATCTAATAATGCAGATTCAATTAAGCGACTACTTTTTATTTTATCCCATACAAATTGGCGTTGAAAGATTGGTTGCACATTTAGTCGCCCTTTTTTAAAACGCCTATGTAATGAATCTATTTCGGGGTCACCTTGGTCAGTATAAATTTTTCTTTGACCTGACAAGTCGTCTTGTTCTTCTTGGTCTTTTTCATTGTCAAGAATAATTTCATCAATACCTAAGACACTCTGACTTTCTTCTGATGTTTGTTCGTTTTGTTTCTGGTTTACTGTTTCTTCCATTATATTGTTTTTTTTCGTTTTTAAGAATCAAAAGATATTATTAACTTTTAAATAAATCTACACTTGACTGTCCGCAATAGGGTGTAAATTCCGGCCATATTGACCACCGATTCCGGTGATGTTGACCACCCCCCCGA
>CAZEQQ010000603.1:0-1875 GCA_964514425.1 uncultured archaeon | reverse complement strand
ATGGGAGCTAATCTTGACACGGATTTTCCAGTGTTGGATAAATATGATGAATTCAGCAGAGAAGCTGTATCGATAATCAGTATAAACACTCAAGATTCCAGTTATTTGTCAGGTACAGATATGAAGAAGAAAATCAAACAGCAGATTGATGCTATTGACAGCTACACAATTCAGTCATTGAGAGATGTTACTATAGATGAAACTGATATAGAAAAGAAGAAGGTTCTTGTTGTAATACCAAATGAAGCACTTAATAAAAGGCAGAGAAAGCAGATAGATGAAATGACCAGATACGCAGATTCATTAGATATTGAACTGGAAATTAAAAAATTCCAAGGTGCTTCAGACTGATTAGCATTGTAAATAATTTATCTTTTATATATAATCAATACCAATACAGGCAGGTAACTAAATTGAAATACCAACTAGTGCTAGCAGGCGGCGGAGCCAGAGGCTCTTATCAGATAGGCGTTTGGAAAGCCTTAAGAGAACTGAATATTGAGATTGATATGGTCATTGGAACTTCAGTAGGATCTATTAATGGTGCTGCTGTAGTGTGCGACGCTTTCGACCAGGCAGAGCAATTATGGCAGACACTTGATATGCCGACATTATTCAATATCACTTACAACAAGGAAGATGGAGAGCCTAATACATCTGAGTATCTCGAATCGATACTGAAAAATAAAGGATTAGATACTACTACACTAAGAGAGTATCTTAATAAAGTAATTGATGAAGATGTTTTACGAGCATCAGAAATTGATTATGCATTAGTTACATTTTCACTTACACAGATGAAACCTGTCATTCTTTTTAAGAAAGATATACCAAAAGGTAAAGTTGTAGATTTTATATTAGCCAGTTCAGCAGTCCCTGGTTTCAAAAAGCAGGAAATCGATGGGGACTTATATATAGATGGAGGCATATATGATAATATGCCGATAAATGTCCTTATAGATCACGGGTATAAGAATATAATCGCAGTTAGCAATTCAGCTATTGGAATGTATAGAAAAGTGAAAGAATCAGATGCAAAGATAATCATTATCGAAAACGAGAGAACTGAAGGCGGTATTTTAGAATTTGATCCAGAAATTGCTAAACGCAATATGCAGCTTGGCTATCTTGATGGGCTGAAAGCATTTGGTAAGTATATTGGTAAGTGTTACTACATATCAGATAATGCAAAAAATAAATATGCAATGGCTTTGACGGAAAGAGAAATTGAGATGCTTTATCTGAATATCAAAAAAAACAAAAATAACATAATGAATAACGTTGTTCAGTTTTCTATTCTTAAAACATTACGCAATCATTCCTGTGGTACTCTTGATGCAAAAAAAGCTTTTTTTGCTGCAATGGAGATAACTGCTGATATTTTCGGAATTGAAAAGACTCGTGCATATACTCCTGAACAGCTTATAACTAAAATCCTTATAGCTTATCGATCTGTGCAATCAGAGAAAAAGGAGTTTGAAAAATCAAAGAAAAATATTTTCAAATTTATTTGGAGAAAAATATGGGATAAAAATAAAGTTAGAATTAATAAAAAAGCAATACAGAAACTTTTTCTTGGGCAGGTATTAATCGATCGGGATAAGCTTTCAATTAATTCAAATACTACTGCAGAATATCTCATATCTAACCTGTTTATTTATTTGATATTATGGAGAAGGAAAAGAACAAGAAAACAAATAGGAGTGGAAAATGAATGAAGTTATAAAGAATAAAGAAGCTTTCATAATAGATATGGACGGTGTTTTATATCATGGTAATAATGTGCTTGAAGGAGCGCTTGAATTTGTGGACTGGTTGAAAGCTAATAATAAAAAATATCTATTTTTAACTAATAGTTCTGAAAGATCACCAAAA
>CAZEQQ010000602.1:0-1877 GCA_964514425.1 uncultured archaeon | reverse complement strand
TGAAGATATTGGAGGAGGAGATGATGTACGTAAGTTAAAACTTCAATTGCAAGCACAAAATCAATATATTGAAAATTTAAAAAGTGGATCAACAGCACAAGCACATAAGATTGAAACTCTTAATTCTCAAATCGCTCATCTTAACGAGGTTGTCAAAGCAAAAAATTCCCAAATCGAAGAAATGAGTAATATGATAACCGAGATAGAAAATAACGCTGCAAAAAAACTTAAAACTTATGAAGATCGAATACAAGAGTTAAACGATATTGTCTATACACAGGAAAGTGAGTTCCGAAATAGTCAAGAAAATTTAGAATTGGAAATGACAGAACTTAAACATAAAGATGATATAAGGCCTGAAGTTCAAAACTACATTGAATCTATGATGGCGTACTACAAACGTCCTACAAGTAAGGAATTTCTTGAAAGCATTGTTGCTGTTATTGAATATAGTGGTAAGAAAGGAACTGATGAACAGAAAATTTTGGGTGTTATGTTAAAATTTGATGAACCTATGCCACTAGAAACTATTGAGCAATATATCAGTCTTAGTTTGCCTCAATTACGCACTATTATTGAAAAATTAGAAAAAAGAAAACTTGTCAAAAAATTGGGACAAGGATATGTTGTCATCTCTTCTAAATATGTTGAAACGTTAGATATAGAAGACGATTGGAATTCCCTCAATGATCCGGTAAAGATTTTTACTAATTTAGAAAAAATGGTTAAAGTTTCTACCGATCAAGATGAGATTGTTAAAGCATTTACCGATGCCCGAGATTCTATGATGGAGCAAGGTCTAATTTCCGCCCTTTTACGTCATGCAATGAGTCAAGAAATCGATAAATTAAAACGTTACCCAGTTAATAATCAAGAATTATTAGGTATTTTAGAAGAGTGGAAGAAAAAAGTTACACAATAATTTTAATACCAAAAGGACCTCTAAAGAGTATTCTTCCTCCAAAATCTTTTACGTCAATCACTAAATCAACGTTATAATTTTCAAATTGCCCTTCTTTTGGTAAACTTACTTTTACATCACCATCAAATATTTTTATCTGTCTTCCTGGGCTAATGTCTATTTTTGAAAATTTCTTATTTATTAGTACAGCTATTTTAGGGCTAAAATTTACGTTTTTTATCAAGATAAGAGTATGCTCTTTTTCTAATTGGTAAAATGTTTTTGAGTAGTAAATGTAGAACCAATTTTTTAATTCATCAGCTATAGAGCTAGCATCTACATAATTTTTTGTAGTATATTGTTTCACATTGGTATTTTGCTCTAAATTAAATTCAGGTAAGTCCACGACACCTAAATCTTTCAAATAGAGCTTTGCTTTAATTATTTCATCTGTTATATTTTCTTTTTCAGCATAATGTAACACATATAACAATTCTAAAGCATCTTGAGCTAGTCTTGTGTCTTCCATTTGTAATGCAAGGTAAAAAGACTGCAATAATAAAATATATGCATTTTTGTATTCTTGAGTTTGAAGAAATATATATCCTAATTGTATAAGAAGGACAATTTCTTCTGTGCTTTCTATTGCGGCATTTTTATCAATTGTTTTACTTTCTATTATTGTTGAAGCAAAGATTAGTGCACGAGTCAATCTTAGAAGATCATATCTTCTTTCCATTTCACAGAGCAGAAGAAAATGTTCTGTAAAGTATCCTTGTAATCGTTCATGGTTATTTGTTACAAGGAAAAAAGTCATTCTCACTAATTGAATATCCATAAACAAGTCTGTAATTAAATTTGGAGAAATTAAAGCAATTTCAGTTAAAGTGTTCAGATATCCCTCTAATTTTTCCCATCTTAGAAGCATAAAGTCTACTGTGCTCAATAGAAAGAGTATTCTTGCCTTCATCCTTGT
>CAZEQQ010000601.1:759-1879 GCA_964514425.1 uncultured archaeon | reverse complement strand
CCCTGTCAGTGAATACAACTTTAGCTATGTTTTTCATCCTCAGTTGTTTACGGTCATTTTCTTCTTTCAAGAACCACTTGTATTGTGAATCTTCTAACATATTCTTTATTTCAGCAGCTTCAATTTCTGTTTCACGAACACTAAGTTCATGTTCAATAATTTCTTCTGCTAATTCAAACTGCATAGAAACAGGAAGACTGGAAAGAACTTTCATATGGCCAGTTGTTAGTTTTCCTTGTTTCCATAATTCTACTACTTTCTTATCACACTCAATACATTTAAGCAAATGACTGGCAGTAGAGAGATGTATACCAAGATGTGCAGCTGTCATAGTTAGCGGCCTATAAAGATGGGTAGAAGAATAGCGTATAACATGGGCTTTTTCATAATCAGTCATAGGGAGATGGGTAAGATTAGTTGTTACAGCTATATCAAAAAGCTCACTATCCGTTCCCTCAACTACTTTACATTCAACAGCTTCAAGTTTAAGACGTTTAGCAGCTTCGACCCTGTGGTGACCACTGATAATATGGTAGACTTGCTCTGTATGTTTTTTTACAATAACTGGATCTGTATTACCCACACACTGCCCATTTTCTTTTTTCACACTCATACTTTGCATAAGATTTTGAACGTGTTCTTCATCAATACCTTGACGAAATTGCCAAAAACTGGTAATAATCTTATCAGGTGCTATATTGACTAAATAGGTATTACTATTTTGATTGTCCTGGTTGAAAAAGTTGCCACGTGGCAAGTCAACTTCAGCTGAATCTTGATCCAAAAATCGATCAACATCTTTACCTCTTTCACATAACTCACATAAACTACCCTTTGTATAATGCTCAATCGTTCTATTTACTTTTTTAGAACAACTGACACAACTATAGTAAATATATGTTGTATTTCTTGTTTTTTTCACTCTAACATCTTTTACTGCGCAGTTCTGTGTTAATGTTAAAAGATTCATATCTATTTCAGATTTATGCAATGATATGCATACAGGGCAAATAGTCTCAGTGTGTAAAGTTCGATCTCTCCTGGTAAACATTTTTCGTGTTCTTTCATCATCTAGTATTTGAACATAAAAAATGTATAACTCATGATTAATGACCTCTTG
>CAZEQQ010000601.1:0-749 GCA_964514425.1 uncultured archaeon | reverse complement strand
AACAAGCTGATACAAGTACTCATACAGAGCATCTTCTATATTTTCAGCTCCAGGTAATCCGGGTAAAGCAAAAACATCCTGTTCAATAAGTGTTAATTTAGTTATTTTCTCTGTTAGTTGGGCCATTTTAATTCCCTCCAATAACTAATTTTTTTACAGTTTCAGTCAAATTCTCTTTACCAATCCTTTTTTCTAATTGCTCAATTCTTTTTTCTAAATTGTTCAGAATAACTACTAACTGCTTATTTTCTGCATAAATAGCTGATTGGAGAGTAAATAATTCTCGTTTCAGGTTGTTATTCTCTTTCTTCAATTGTTTATTTCTTACGCTCTCTTTACTCAATACTTTCACCTTGTTCTTTTTTGTTAGATTTTTCTAAAATTGCTATCTTTTCTTTTAATTCTTCAATCTCTTCCTCTTGAAAAGCTATAGTGCGAAGCAAATGAGCTTTCAACGTTTCAAAATCTTTGAATTGCTCTAATTCTTGCTTTAAAGCTCTAATATGTTGATTTTTATATTCTATAAATTTCGTATTCATAGCAAGTTTTTGTTTTATTTCTGTTAGTTCCTGGATAACATGCGACTCTTTTTGATCCGTTAAAATTACCCTGATTAACCTGTTCATTCATCTCCCTCCAGTTCTAGCAATTTAGCTTGATTTTTAGCTTCTTCTTTAATAGCTCGTCCTAAATCTATCCGTTCTTGTATAGCTGCTACCTGTGCTTTTGGAATATACTTGAACTTATAA
>CAZEQQ010000600.1:0-1899 GCA_964514425.1 uncultured archaeon | reverse complement strand
CTAGGCTATTAACATATCCTTGAGAACTTTACGGATGAAGATGTTTCAGGAGATAGCCATATAGACGAAAGACCGGGGTTCAAAAAGTTGTTACAATTTATCAAAGACTATAAGGAGAAGAATCCTGATAATCCGATCAGAGAGATATGGGTTCAAACAAGAGATAGAATATCAAGAGATGTAGATATGTTAGGCTATGCTACTATACTGCTTAAAATGAATGGAATTGAAATACGTTCGAATGAAGATGCACAAGAAGGACTAGTAAGAAGAATCTATGATATGCTAGGAGAAGAAGAACTAAAAAAATATAGACAAAAACGAATATATGGAATAAAAAGAAGAATAAACGAAAAGAAAGTAATTTCAAGAGTTCCCAATGGCTATAAAGTAGAAAAAGGAAAAATAGTAATAGACCCTGAATTGAAACCAATCATACTAGAGATATTCCAAATGTTTGAAGATGGAGTAACAATGAGCACAATAAGTAATAAATTCAATATTCCACGAAGTACATTAGCATACATGAGAAAGAATCCTATGTATCGAACAGGAGAATATACCTGGAAAGGTAAAGTGATCTATCATGTTGAGCCAATAATCAAAGAAGGGGATATAATTAAGAAAGAAGAGGAGTTATTTTATCAATAAACAGCTATCTTCTTTTTTATGCCATTTTAAGTTACTTTTTCAAGTTATATTCTCGTTACAAGTAAATTAATTTAAGACAAGAAAAAAACATCGTAAAAAACGATTTATGTGATTAAAGTAAAGAGTAATTTCTTCTTTATGGAACAGGAATTTTTGGGGAAAAAAACTATTTTTGTAATTTTTTAACCATTTATGGAAAAAAACGCTTCAAGAAACATAGCAAATTCTTTCATAACGATTCTTTTATGATATATTTATCAGGGTATTTTTAGCACGTTCTTAAAATCGTTCTGTTGTCGCATATTTTACTTATTAGAAACGTTCTAATTACATATACTTTTTTACCGACATTTTATGTTATAGTTGTCGGTAAATTTTTTCATTCCTGTTAGAACTTTTAACTTTAAATAGGAAAAGAAGAAAGAACTAATGATAGAATGAAGTTAGAGATAGATCCAAAAGAAATAGAGAAAATGAAAAATGAAGCTTATAAGAAGAATCTTTCTTTTGAAGAGGTGATAAAGGAAAAGATAAAGAAACAAGAACTAATTCAATGTGTATGCCTTACAATCTGGAAAAATACAGAAAATGCGTTATGTTGGAAGTGTTACAACGAATACAAGGATAGAAAAAGAGAGTAGAACCATTAAGTAACATAATGTAGATATTTTAGAAAAGGGGAAAGGGATACTTCAAAAAAAGAGTTTTCCCTTGTAGACATAAGAAAAAGCGTTCAAAACTAAAAAAGAAAACCATTATACAATAAAAAGTTCAAGAGTGGCTTCTTGTCCTTGTAATTAAGGCTAAAACAACAATATTCAACAAAGAACCTTAGCAGGAGAAAAAGAACGAACATAAACCTTTACCTTAAATGATTGTTTTTAACGTAAAGCGAACGATAAATATTGCAGTATAGCTGATACAAGGATCTATCTTTACCTGAAAGAAAGAAAAAACAAGAAAGAGGATCTACAAGGAAGAGAGAGGGAAAAAAATAGGATGGACAAGATCTTCCGTAAATAATTTCAATATGATTATAGAAAGAATTGACACAAAGGTTTTAGCAAAAGCAAAAAAAATTCAAAATGGGCGGGTGTCAAGCATTGACACAAATGTGTCATTTACTTTTTCTGAGGGATGGTTTCGTACTAGCGGATTATACGAAATGAAAGAAAAGAATCAAGAAGCTTTTATTACCTGAAAGAAAGAAAAAACAAGAAAGAGGATCTACAAGGAAGAGAGAGGGAA
>CAZEQQ010000599.1:0-1901 GCA_964514425.1 uncultured archaeon | reverse complement strand
AAATAAATAGTTGTAATCGTTGTATTTCTTTACATAATCAGATTTTTTCCTTAAAAGACGAGAGGAATAAACCACCTTTACACAGAAATTGCAGCTGTAAACAAGAACTGATTCATCATGAACCCATAAATAAGGGTGATAGTTCAATTACAATTGAACATCCTGATGTAGAACTATTAGAATATGGAACTGAAATTGAGCCAAATCAAGCATTCATACGTCCTGCGGCCATAAAAACGGAAGAAGAGGTTAAAAAATTAGTTGAAAAAAAATTACATAAATTCTTCCAGGAGTAAGTGCTTATTTTTTAATTTTTGAAAATTTATAAGAGTAATTACAGATTACATTATTAGAGATCTATGACTGTAAAAATTGAAGAACAGTTATTTAATTTAGAACAAAAGTGTGATGAGTGTAATGGACCAGTAGCAAATACAAACGGACAAATTGTTTGTATACACTGTGGTCTTGTTGTTGATCAAATTTTAACACAACAAGTAACAGAGGGTGCAACAGAAACTAGAGTTGGATCCATAATTAGCTATGATGTCAATATGTATAAACATATGAAATTAAAGAGAATACACGATAAAGCAGTAACTTTCGAATTAGAACAACATACAAACATAGTAAATACTATTAAATCTATTTGTGACCAGTTAGAGTTGCCGAAAACAATTGTGTCTCATAGTATTACCTTGTTTAAGAGATTAAAGAAGAAAAACAAAAAAATAGTTACTCCTGTAATAGCAACCATATCATTGCTATATTCGACAAGAAAATTTGGCTATGTAATAAAAATAGAACAATTAATAGAGGTCATGCAAGAAAGAAAACACAAAATAACAGCGAAAAACATAAGGAGAGGAATCATAGAACTAAATTTAAGAATACCTGCAAATAAAACATCCATTGCAGAATCAGTTTATTCTCAATTTTTTAACAAATTTGAAATAGAAATAAATAGAAAAGAATACCAAGAGTTAATACAACTACCTCTATCAAGAAGTAAAAATCCTTACATTTGGGCAGTGAGTTGTATCTATTTTTATTGTCGTTATATACTTACCAGAAAAGATGTCAGTTGTAGAGAACTACGAAAATTATTCAACTGTTCGGAAAGTGTGATTTTACAGCATGCAAAGAAAATTTTTCACTATCTTACCCCATAATATCAAACTATGTGGTAAGATTTTCATTGACTTGCCACGTGGCAACTCTTTTTCCCCTGGAGAAATCTTACCACAAAAATCACTCTTTGCTTATATACTATTTCGTAGTTTACTAAGTAAATCAAATCAAACGAGATTTCGATTATGTCAAAAGTGCAAACGAGTAAATTCTATAGTGACGTAGAGTTAAAAATAAAGAGTTTCTTAAACTCTAATCTTACAGATCCGATAGTAAACAGAGGACAAAAAACACCATTTGTTGTTATTGGCTCAGAATTACAGAGAGATGTGCAATATCCACATGTTGTTATTCAGCTAATTAGTGGAACTGCTACTATGTTTGCTGTTTCTTCCAATGGTTTAGTTCACAAATTGATTGTTCAGGTAATGATTAGTAGTAAAAACAAAAAGCAACTGAATGAGATAAGCGATGAACTTTTAGAAATAATGAGAAATGGCCGACAAACTATGCAAAGTTTTGGATTATGGAAAATGCAAAGCAACTACAGAAAACTGACTTTTGATGAAACAACTGCTGTTCACCGCAGAGTAATCGATTTTTCGTTTGTATATCATCAAATGTAATAAAAAAACAAACGAGGAATAAATATGAGTATAAGTTATGCAATTGCACAAAATGTTGGAATTTTAGCAGGAGAAGAAACTACTCCTGGAGAAGAATCTGCATCTATCGCATTAACACTTGGAGCGATTTTATCTGCTCATCCA
>CAZEQQ010000598.1:0-1903 GCA_964514425.1 uncultured archaeon | reverse complement strand
AATTACAGTAACAGATGGAAGTCAGAATGATTTTTCACTAGTAACACAGTGGTTTATGAATATGATAAGGACATATAATATTAGACCACTTTGGGTAGGATATGATCCATGGAATAGTCTATATTGGATTAAGGAAATGGAGGAACTAGGTTTTAATATGGAAAAAGTCAGACAGGGTGTTTATTCTTTATCAGAACCGATGAAACAACTTGAAGCTGATTTAAAGAATAACAAAGTTGTCTATAACAACAATCCAATTCTTAAGTGGTGTTTATCAAACACACAGGCAAAAGTAGATGTTAATGGCAACATCCAACCATCTAAACTAAACTCAAGATATAAAAGAATTGATGGAACAGTAGCACTAATAATTGCTTATGCTGTTTTAAATAGATATAAGTTGGATTTTGAAAATATGATTTAATCAAGGAGGTCGCTATGGCCATATTTAAAAGAAAGAAAAAACAAGGCTCAGAACAGCCCTTCAAATTTATAAGCGAACTTAATATTCCACAAGTTTCATTTGGAACAAACATCTCAAAATCTGATGTAGTAAAGATTGCTATTGATAGAATTGCAAGCCAATGCGCCAAACTAAAACCTAGACATATTAAAAACGAAAACGATAAGACAGTGACCGATAAAACCGGAAAGCTGTCTTTTATTTTAAAGCACAAGCCAAATGAGGTAATGACACCTTATCAGTTTATCTATAAAGTAATTACAAAACTTTTTATAGATGATAATTCATTTGTTTATCCAATGTTTGATGATGGTGAACTTAAAGGGTTATATCCTCTTAATCCAATCATGGTAGAACCAATTGTTGATGGTGGAAATAATTACTATTTAAGATTTCAATTTGAAAACAAAGAAACATTTATTATTCCATATGAGAACATTATTCATTTAAAAAGGTTTTATCACGATAATGATATCTTTGGTGGAAGTGGACATAAGGGAGACCAAGAAGCATTACTTAAAGCAATCAACATTAATGAAAATGTGCTTCAAGGGGTAGAAAACGCACTAAGAAGTTCAATGCAAATTAAAGGACTTCTTAAGATGAATGCAATGTTAAATGAAACGGATAAGAATAAACAACTAACTTCATTTAATGAAACCTTAAGAGAATCTATAAAAAATAAGGGAAGTTCAATAATCCCTATTGATTTAAAAAGTGAGTATATTCCACTTAATGTAGATCCAAAGTTAATAGATAAAGAAACACTAGAATTCTTAAATGATAAGATATTAAACTACTTCGGTGTTTCATCACCAATCTTTAGTTCAAATTACAGTGAAGATGAGTTCAATTCATTTTATGAACAAACCATAGAGCCTTTAGCCATTCAGTTGTCTGAGGCTTTTTCTTTGGGACTTCTTACGGATAATGAAATCAAAAGAGGCGAGCAAGTTGTCTTTTATAGTGAAAGACTACAATATGCATCCTGGAATACAAAAGTAACAGCAATTGAAAAGTTAATGGGACTTGGAATTATGAGCTTAAATGAATCAAGAGCTCTACTTGGTTTAGAGCCGGTTGAAAATGGTGATAAAAGATTACAATCACTAAATTATGTAGATGCTTTAAAAGCTAATCAATATCAAGTTGGAGAAAGTGAGGATTTAAATAATGAAGGTAACGATTAATGGCAAGGTAACAAAAGAAGCAATAGCATCAATTTTAGCAGAGCAAAAAGAGAAAACTAAAATCATTGATGAGTATTGTAAAAAAGAAAAGCTCGATAACTTTTACTATAAAGATGCTGAGCTTGAGTATGAATATACAAAAGAAGTAACAATTAAGAAAAAAGAGGTGGAAACCAGATGATTAAAAAAGAAACAAGACTTGCAGAAGTTGAACTTAGAGAAGAAGATGAAAAGATGATTTTGGAAGGTT
>CAZEQQ010000597.1:0-1903 GCA_964514425.1 uncultured archaeon | reverse complement strand
ATTTTCGTGTGTTGAAAAGAATCAGTCTTACTCTTTTTCTCCCATTGAAAAAGATACTAATTCTAAGTTGTAGTATGATTATGAATAAAGACGGGATAACTCTTTTCTATCTAAATAGATTAAGGATTGACTTCCCTTTGTTTTGGAAAAATTTATTATTTTTTAGTCTACACTACATATCACATGAAAACTATAACTATATCCGATGAAGTCTATAACAAACTGTGCCGATTAAAGGGAAGAAAGACCTTCATTGAAGTGATTAATTTGCTAATACAAAAAAATGTTGAAAAAAGAATCGATATGTTATTGGAATCTCTTGATGAAACGGGTTATGAGGATGATTTAGAGAAAATATCTAAAAGTATAAGAAGTAATTTTCAAGTATAAAAGTTTCCAAAAATTAGCTTTTGAATATTTTGAAACCATGTATTTATTGGGGTGAATTGTCCCTCCATAAAGGAGAGGTTTCTTGCTTAGTCAGTTATCACTTTGTGTGATGTAAAATTGGAAGAGATAATAAAACACATTGAACAAAAGTTATTAATGTTAAAAACATATACTCATTGTGTTGAAATGACGGAAGAAATCTCTCTCTCTCTCTCATTACCCAAGGAAATTACCGATATTCTAAAATCAAAATCTCTATCTAATGAAATTAAACTTCTTTGTGCTTTAGAGTTATACAGGGAAGGAATTGTCTCTCTTGGTAAAGCCTCTGATATAGCTGGTATTGGATTAAATGAGATGATTTACGAACTAAAAAAGAGAAAAATTCCTTTTAACTATGATCAAGAAAGTTTCAAAGAGGATTTAGAAGTTATAGGTGAACTTCTTTGAAAGTTGTTTCCAATTCTAGCCCCATTATTGCCTTGACTAATATTGAAGAGTTACATTTATTGAGCTTTCTTTTTGAAGAGGTATTCATACCAGAATCAGTGCAGAAGGAAATCGGAATTAGGTTAGACGATAGTTTTAGTGTGTTAAAAATTAAAGACATTAATCTATTTAACCATTTAAGTAGCTTTCTCGGAAAAGGCGAGGCTGCAGCAATAGTTCTTGCTAAAGATATTAATGCAGATTTAACTATTTTAGATGACAAAGAAGCAAGAAAAACAGCTAAAAGTTTAGGGTTAAAGGTAATTGGAACTGTGGGTTTATTAATTTTAGGGAAAAATAGAGCATACTATACTAAAATTAGACCAATTTTAAAGAAATTAGAACTTGTTAATTTCAGATTAAGTGAAAATCTTCTCGAAGAAATTTTACGTTCTGTTAGTGAAGAGGATTGTTAAAATCACAACTTGATATTAGAATTTGAACTTATGTCCTTTTACCACACCATTGACTACTCTTACTCAAAATCATTCTGCTTTACATCATGTTCTTCTGTCTTCTATTTCTTTAACTATGTCTTCTATTTCTTCTTTGTCCAAAAACTTTCTTCTGTCTTCTGTATAATTTCCTTCTCCTTCGTTGAATTCTTCAAGAAATTTTAACATGTTTACAGGTCCTAAAGCTTTCAGTAAAGCTTCTATGCCTCTCTTTCTTATTTCCTTTATACTCAAATCTGATACTTAAATCACCTCTGAAATCCACTCAATTGGGTTAGAAATTTTTATCTCAAATTTATCTTTATGCTGATTATATAGTTGAACAATTGTTTCATCTGTTGTTAAGAAAACGGTTAACTTCCGTTGCCTGTCCATAACTCGCACAAGCAACATGTAGTGCATCATATGATTTTAAGCCCACATTCTTTAGTTTTGTTGCCATTTCAACAATTGTCTAAAGAGTGGCGTGTCAATTACCCCTCCCTTACGGAAGGGGCTTGTAAGTACTTTCTGAAACAGACAGAACAGGTGAAAGTCCTACATTGGGCTGATTGACAGACAGCCTACAC
>CAZEQQ010000596.1:0-1906 GCA_964514425.1 uncultured archaeon | reverse complement strand
AAATCCTGAATGTTTTAATATTCGAAACTCATATTTTACTGTGTCCCCTTTTTTATATACTGGAAAAAAATCGAAGTTAAAGCTATTTCCAGCGATATTACCCATAAAATTATAGACACTATTATCTTCAAGTAACTCACTAGATTCTGTACTTGTTGTATCATTTAATGCAATTGACGCTTCCAATTTCAGTCTACTGTTCATTTTTCCTGAATAAATCTCATAATAGCTAACAACCAATTTGAGATTATCTTTGGATACTTCTACTTCTGTCAAATTTTGTGATGTTGTTACACTACTATCAACTGTAAAATTAAAATTTGCAGTTAGAGAAAAAATTGTTTCATCTTCTAACTCTTTCTCAAAAGTTATAGTAGCAATATATCCCCCATCATTCATAGATGGTGGAGCCATCACATATCCAAGCCCAAAAAGCAAAAGTGCTATACCAAGGCATATCGCTCTATATTTAGCGGACCTAGACGTATGAATTTGTTCTATATGCTCTTTCAAAATATCACCTTAAGATACCTTTAGGTGTCCCTTTTTAAGAATTTATATTTCTCATTTTTTTCAAACACATAGCCTTATAAAATGATAATTCATTATAATTATGACCAAAATGGAAACAGAACTAATGTTTTTGATTATAATAGGTGTGCCTGTTATTGTAATTTTCTTCCTTAAAGGAATAAGAGTAGTTTTAGAATACGAAAGATATGTTATCTTTCGCTTAGGACGATATGAAAGAACTGTAGGACCCGGAATAATCTATATTTTGCCTATAATTGAACGTGGAAAAAAAGTTGAACTTAGAATTATAACGCAAGATATCCCTAGACAAGAGGTTATTACACGTGATAATATACCCGTCTTAGCTAATGCTGTGGTGTATTTTAGAGTTGCACGACCTGAAGATGCAGTAATTAAAATAGAAGACTATACATATGCTGTGAGACAATATACTCAGGCTGCATTGAAAGATACAATAGGAACAATGGAACTCGACCAAGTTCTTGGTGAAAGAGATCAAATAGCGTCTGACATACGAAAAATAGTTGACCATGAAACAAATGATTGGGGAATAGACATACGTGCTATTAAAATCCAAGAAATAGAATTGCCCTCTGAAATGAAACGAGCTTTTGCTAAACAAGCTGAAGCTGAACGTGAAAAACGTGCAGCTATCATTAAATCAGAAGGAGAACTCATAGCTTCCAAAAAATTATCAGAAGCAGCAGAAGAATTGGCTAAAAACCCCATTTCTGTACAACTTAGAACACTTCAGACAATACGAGATATCGCACAAGATCCAAGTGAAAAAATTGTTATCTTCTTACCTTCAAACACCCCTGAAGATTATGCAAATATTGTGAAAAAACTTTCTAAGTAGTGCCAAAGATGATTATAGATAACAAAAATCGATATATTCAATTTGCTTTCAACAAAGACATAGGTCAAGCTAAAAGTGTTATTGGATTAATTCCTAATGACCATAGAATAATAATTGAAGCTGGAACGCCATTCATAAAGAGAGAAGGACTAGCAGGACTTTTCTTTCTCCGTCAAGTGTGGGGAGGGACACTTATTGCTGACTTTAAAGTAATGGAGGGTGAAGAAGAAGAGGTTAGACTTGCACATATAAACGGATATGACGCGATTACAGCATTGGGCTCTGCACCTAAAGAAACTTTAGATATTTTCACAAATGAGTGTAAAAGACGTAAAATGTTTTCAATGATTGATATGTTAGGCGTAGAGAACCCCATGAAAGTCTTGCAACCTTTGAAAAACAAACCTGATATTGTTGTTATACATAAAGGTAGAGACGAAGAAAAATATAAACGTGCCATAATTAGGTATAAAGATATTTCCAAAATAACTTCAAAATATGGCTCTCTTATAG
>CAZEQQ010000595.1:0-1909 GCA_964514425.1 uncultured archaeon | reverse complement strand
AATGAACTACAACAAATCAAAGGAACTGTTTTACAATTACTAGAAAATGGAATAATAAAGGAAGATGAATTACTCTATCCAACATATAATAATACAACTGAAATAATCCCCTGAAAACGTGATTATGATATCAATGTTTCAAAAATAATCAAATATTTTTGACTATATTAACTTTAGAAATACCACAGTGTATCAACATATTCTTTGTTGTTGTGTTTGTAAATTCTTAAAACATGATCTTCTACTAGCTCTTTGAGAACATCATCAATTTCTTCTTGTTCATAGCTTAAGTAAGAGTATAATTCTTGTTTTGGTATTCCTTTTTCATGATGACTTTGCAGAGCGAATAAAAGTATTTCGCGCTCTATTTGAGATAAAGCCAATAATTGCCCTACTCCACTATATTCAGGTTCTTCTCCCTTTGCTATGATTTTAATAAAAGATTTTGCGAGTATGGTCAAATTATCTTTATTAAAATCATTAATGTCACAAAGCCAATTAGAAAAACGTTTGATGAGAATTAAGACCTTTTCTTGATGGTTAAGATAGAGATTATATTGTGCGGAATCAACAATAATAGTAATTATACCAGGAATTATTCCTCCTAGTTCAGGGTCTAAAGGAAGTGTATAAGTTAGTAACCAGATGTCTTCTTCTTTCTTATAGGTAGAGTTTACAGTAATTCTAGAAAAAGTGTTAGAGTTGGCATAAAAATTAACAAAAATTCCCTCATTAATCTCATTGATATAAAAACGTAAAGTTTCAGATATGGGGGAAAATGCAAAACTAAAGGTTTGTTCTTCTTCATTTTTAGAAAATGCGTAAATGTTAATATCACTCACTGTTTCTGGTTCAGCTTTTATGACTCTTGTAATTGTTAAAACTACACGTGGAGGAAATTTACGTTGAGGTAAGAACTTCTTAATATGACCGATTGTGTAATATCTAGAAGATGAAACTTTTTTTTCAAAGGGATAAGTTTCGTCAATGCCTAATATATTAACTTCACCGATAACAGTATCCCCAGGATTAATAAAATTAGCCCATATTGGGACTATTACACGATTAGAAGTTGTTACTGAAGTTTCATAGGTCAAAGGTAACTCAGATTCTTGATTTTTTGCTGTTTCTCTAGAATTCACAAATATAAACAACGGAAGATATATTTAACTTTTTTTAGGAAGGGAAAAACAATTTTTCTGTTAAGATTCTACAAACTTTTATAAACTTTAACCACTAAATGAACAAGAAATACATGATTATAACTTTAGAGCATGACATCAGCCCTGTTGTTGAAAGGATTCTCAAAGAACAATGGAAAGCCAAAGAGAATGAGAAAATTCTTATAATTACAGATAACCCTTCAAAAGAAGATTTTTCCTCTATGTCCTATGAATTGATGTCAACAATGTTAGAAAGAAACTTGTTAGCTAAAATTTTTCAAACTATAGCAAAGAAATTAGGATATAAAGAGACAGAACTTTATTTTATAAAACCAACTTATGCACATTATAAAGATCCAGAAGATCAAGCACTAGAAAAGATGGTTTCAACAGCAGATATTATTTTTTCATTAACAGAATTCAGTCTAACTGATGTTCCTACAATAAAAAAATATCTTGATGAAAAGAAACTTAGGCACTGTTCAGCTCCGTTGATATTGTCTGACATATTTATTGAAGAAGGACCGTTAGACATAAATATAGAAGAGATGAAACAAACAACTTTACAATTACATAACATCTTAAAGAATTCTAAGAAGATAGTCCTTTCCGATATTGCTCATAGCAATCTCACTATCGTTAATAATTCCGTTATGTGGATGTGTGAAGATGGGATTTAGATACTCCTGGTCAAGACACTAATCTCCCCGCGGGAGAAGTTCTTTTAGAGCTTCCAAATGATATGA
>CAZEQQ010000594.1:0-1912 GCA_964514425.1 uncultured archaeon | reverse complement strand
GGTGTTTGTGATATTGATGCCATAGACGTAAAAGTTGACGAACATTCTTTCATCTTTACGATGGAATCTGATGGCTCTTATAGCACAAAGGAATTGATCATGAATGCAGGGAATGTCATCAAGGCCAAGGCTACAAACCTGGCTGAGATATTGTCGGCACTCTAAACCAACAGGTTAATATAGGAGGTTGCTATCTCCTATATTGTTCTTTCCCCATGTGCGGGGGTTGCCCAGCCAGGTCAAAGGCGCTAGGTTGAGGGCCTAGTCTCGTAGGAGTTCGTGGGTTCGAATCCCATCCCCCGCATTTTTTACAAATAAGTAAAGCAAAATATGGGCTTCAAAACACTGTTTTAAGATATCTTGTTTTTTGGTTTAGCTAAGATGCTTTATTAAGTTACAAGAATAAAGGCTTTATGATCTTCTTTCCACTCTGCTAATGTATATTTTTTTCATTTTGACCGTTTCATTTTGTGTAACGAGGTTATGTCAAATGACATATTACTTAGTCGGTTCAAGATGCTAGGAATAGGAAAGATCTTTGAACCAAGCCCGTATTTAATAAACTAACCCTTCAAGGTTTTGAATATGCTTGACGCCAGCGTTGTTATAAATAGGTATGAGGAGAATATTGTTTACTTACGGGGTCGAACTACTCATGCTTGAAGAGTACATGGACATATTTGAAAAGGTAACAATCATTGCATTAGCTATAATGATGTCTCTTGTTGTGTTGCTCACTACAATAGAACTGGGAATGGTACTTGTCAAAGACCTTATTGCTCCTCCTACAGGCCTGCTCACAATAAATGAAGTGCTGGACCTGTTTGGGCTATTTTTATTGGTTTTAATTGGCATTGAACTCTTACACACAATAAAAACGTATGCTTTAGAGCACGTGATCCATGCGGAAGTGGTGTTGACAGTTGCACTTATAGCTATTGGACGTAAGGTCATAATTTTAGATATCAAAGAAGTTACAGGCATCACATTGATAGGTATAGGATTCATTATGATAGCACTATGTGTAGGTTATTATTATTTTAAAAAGGGATTGCTAATGGGTTCATCAGGTAAGCTTTAACCATCCCATTCATAAAGTACTTCTTCTTACCTATTTCTTGCCAATGCGTATTTTGCCATCACTTTCAGGTATTCGTGATCCACTTCCATAAGCACGGTCTGGAACATTGCTACATGCACTTTCTCTTCTCTGGCAACGTCAAGAAGTATCTTCCTGAGGTTCTCTTCATTTGTAAGAGCAGCCATTTCTTCATAGAGATTGATCGCATCCAGTTCGGCTATCATGGCAGTTCTCAGGATCTCTTTGTCAAGATCGTCCTTACTGCTTTTTTCAAAATTCACCGGTGGCTTTGAGAACACTTCTACCCTCTCCTCATTTCTGAAGTTCTTCTTCTACTTCCTTTCTGCCAGCTTTCAGTTCTCTCAACTGCTCTTCGTCTTGTTTAAGAAGCAATGTCTGGAATTCTCCAATATGCGTTTTCTCTTCTTTTGCCACATCGAGCAGTACTCTTCTTACTTCATCATTTTCTGTCAGGTCTGCCATTTGTTCGTAAAGACTAATTGCATCCAGTTCAGCAACTATTGCAGCTCTCAGTATCTCTTTATTCAGATCTTCTTGTTTTACCTTTTCTAGAACTATCGGTATCTTGGACAACATCTTGGATCTCTCCACTAGCTACGCTATGAAGTAGCTTTTTCCCAACTCCAAGTTAAAAGTGATTTTTGCACTATTTATTAATTGCGTAGAATTGGCTCTGTAAAAAATTCACATTATGTTTTAACAACTGAGTTAACAGGAGGAGAGCATAGTTACCCATCTCCTTGAACTCTGTGGTTGTATCTGTCAACTGTGAAATGTTATCATAAGGGCTTTTAAAGAGCCCTTTTATTA
>CAZEQQ010000593.1:0-1913 GCA_964514425.1 uncultured archaeon | reverse complement strand
TTTATATGGCTTTCCGTGAGACTGATAGAATTTTGTAACATTCAGTTTGACTACTTGATTGAGTGATTCAATCATCACTTCTCTATTTTCATAGACATTAGGTAGTCCTGTTTTTATGCTAATAGGTCGTCCATGAGTAAAGTCTCCAACAATCATTATTCCTTCATTTAGATAAAGGCAAATACTTCCCATTGTATGACCTGGAATACAGATAATTTTCCCATCTATCCCATATTCTTCCAAACCATAGTCAGAATTTATCATTATATCCGGTATAACCGACTCAACTTTTGGTCTATAGAAGAACAATCCTTTGCTATATAGCAAAACATGACTTTTCAATGGGTTGTTGTAACCATTAGTGAACATTTCTTTATCCGCTTCATGTGCTAAAACCTTTGCTCCTGTTAATTTTTTTATTTCGTTAGTGTTAGCGGTATGATCTGTATGTCCATGCGTTAATATTATCAATTCAATCTCTTTTGGGTCGATTTTTTTCTTTTTTAAGAATCTTTTAAATTGCCACATCCCTCCTTTCATACCTGTATCAACCAATATCCACCCCTTTGTCCCTTTTATCAGATAGCAGCTTGTAAAAACCATCTTAAACGAAAACAGTTCATGCTTCATAGTTTGCTTATTTTCTTAAGGCTATTTTAAATTTTTAGCTCTTATGAAGAACACAACAATCGACTGATTAGTAATAATCGCTGGATTAGAATTCTACCTTTTTCTTTTCTTGAAATTTCTCCCTTAATTCATCATACTCTTTTCTTACTACATCAATTGCTGGCATTTCCTTATTCTTTAATTTTCCAAAAATTAGTGGATTGGAAATAGCTGCACGTCCTATCATTACGCCCTCACATCCTAACTCTTTCATGTATTCTATATCTTCTAAGGTTTGGATATCCCCATTAGCTATTATCCTTTTTCCTGTTTCTACACATTCTGAGAAGACACTCCAATCAGAGTGAACATTATAAGATTCTGATCTGTAGCGAGCATGAACAATAAAGAAGTCTGCATCTACTGTTTCTAGTAATTTCAAGTATATTTTCTCTTCTTTTTCCTCTTTTGTTAATCCTAATCTTAATTTAACATTCACGTTGTGACCATAACTTTTCACTATTTCTGCCATTCTTTTTGTTTTTGTTGGTCTTTTCACCATTGCTGCTCCTAATCCTTGTTTCACATAATTGTGTGAAGGACAGCATAAATTGAAATTAAACCCTTGAAATCCTTTACTTGGCTGAAATTCAGCTAAAAATTGTTCTAATAGTACTTCATCCTTTCCAATTATTTGTATCATAGTTGGAGTATCGTCAAATAATTCTATCCGACTTAAAGATGATTTATTCTTTTTTGCTAATGACTCGAAACGAACAATCTCCGAAAAAGTTAGATCTGCTCCGTGCTTGTAACATATCGTTCTATAACTAGCAGTAGTTATGCTATCCATTGGAGCTAACATTAATTGCATACAACACTGAAAAATAATGGAATTACATAAACCTTTATTTAAGAAAGCTTTCTTACATCAATGGTTTGAATTAGCTAATACTTACAAGAACTATTTTTTTAGTTATGTTTATTAAATAGTAGGTTCTTATTCTATTTATGTCAGTTGAAGAAATTGAAAAAATAGAATCAGTTCTAATGCCTTATTTGTCAAACAGATTTGATGTTAGTTCAAGTGGAATTGGAAGATTAGTTAAGAACCTAACAGGTGGCAAACATGAAAAAGTAGTTATGACTTTAGCACAAGCACTATCCAGGGCTTTACTTTCTTTAGAACCTCATGAAAGTATTTACTTAAATCAGTTAGCATTTGCTTTAATCTCTGAATCTAGACATATGATGGGGTTAACTCCCTCACATACTCCCCAGAATCCTGGACTTGATGCAGATTA
>CAZEQQ010000592.1:0-1914 GCA_964514425.1 uncultured archaeon | reverse complement strand
AGTTTGTATGCTATAACCTATCTAATGCTTTTATTAGGACTATTAACAACGCCTTTTGATTATTCCAATATATTCAACCTTTTAGGTGTTATAGCGGCTATACTGGGTTTTCTTGCAAATGCTATAGGTTTTGTTAACTTTAATGTGCTTTTTAGAGTTTATCCTTTTATAATTGAAGAAATTTTAGAGAAAAAACAAAAAGAAGATGAAGCGAAAGAGCAACCACAAAAAAAGAAATCTAAGAAGAGAAAATCAAAGAGGTCTTATAATAATTAATTTATCTAAAGTTAATTTTATATTCTGTCGTTAAAACTTTAATTAGAACAATAAATTGTGTTATTTATGGAATTCTTTACCTTTTCTTTTCTAATAGGGTTGAGCTTATTTCTCTTCGGATTACTAATAGGTTTCATCTCTCCTACTTTTGGTGTTGGTGGAGGAATATTAGCTGTACCAATCTTGATTTTGGTTTATAATATAGACGTTGTAGCAGCTACAGCAACATCTATTGGTGTTGTACTTTTTACCACAATGAGTGGGACAATAGCATATATTAGAGAAAAGAGGATTGATTATAGAATAGCTTTTTACTTTTCTATATTTGCTGTTCCAGGTTCAATTATAGGAAGTTTAATTGCTCAACTTTTTGCGAAAGAAAGCATAGATAAAAAATATCTTCAAATTATATTTGCTGCTACTCTTACACTTATTGCTTTTTATAATATCATAAAACTTCTTCTAAAAAATCAAAAAACAGAAAAAAACAAGTATGATGTAGATGAGGATTTACGCGCTTGTGAAGATGAAAATTTGAATGTGTCATTTTGGAAACAAAAACGAGTACCTAGGAATTTTTGCGATAAAAGAGGTACTGTTTTCAAATATACAGTAAAATTCTTTCCGGGAGCATTATTGGGCTTTTTAGGTGGAATTATGGGATCCTTGTTAGGTTTAGGAGGAGGTGTAATTTTTGTTCCTGTTTTATCAGTTTTAATGGGAATCCCTGCAGCTATTGCTGTAGCTACTTCTACCTTTACCATTCTCTTAATAACTCCTGTTGCTGTAACTTTGAGATTTAGTTCAATTTTATGGGATTATGTCTTATGTTTAGCACTTGGTTCCATGTTATCCTCTACAATTGTTCCTCGATTTATTGGTAAAGTTAAATCAGAGTACATTTTAACTGGATTTTGGATTTTAGTTATTCTAACTGCAACTCGAATATTTCTGAATGTAATTTTTGGAGTAAATATCTAAAGTCACCCTCATTGGTGGGGATCTTTTTATGCGCTCAAGAAAAATGCAAAAATCCACTCAACTATTTTTTCTTAGTATTCTCTTGATTATTTTACTAAGCCATTAAATAGAACGATCTATCCAAAAGCTCTCTTGTTTCTTCCATTTGTTCATTTGAAAGTAATTTATCTTCTGGAAGATCCTCATACAATTTATCAATTGTTAAAAGAACACTTTTGGCTGTTCTTTCAAGACTACTACTTTGAGCTTTACATTGTATAATCATAAAGAACTTCGTGCCTGCATAAAAGAATAATGTCGAATAAGTTGTCTTAACTTCTTGAAATTTCTCCTCTGAACTTTCTGCTATATAATTTTGCACAAAATGAAATAAACTGGATAGATAACCTGAAGTTGCGATAATTTTTTCTTCAAATCCTATTATTTTTCTCGTTGCAGGAGAGTAACCAATTAGAGGATTTCCCTTCATATCAACTAATAATACTGTCTGAATACCATGTGAAATAGAAGAGCTCTGATACATAGCAATTGTAAAAACAATAAACATAGAGATGAAAGTGTCATAAAGATCAAATGGTTCAACTTCCATTATCTGCATCTGACGTCTTATGAGGGTAAAACCACTTAACACAAATAACATAAAAATAACTAACCCTG
>CAZEQQ010000591.1:0-1916 GCA_964514425.1 uncultured archaeon | reverse complement strand
AAACAATAAGAGGAATAACCCCTCTGCCATTGTATTTATAGATTTCAGAAATCCAATTAGGTAAATTCAAAAAAGTTTCTTTCCTTGTAAGATCGAAAACTAAAAGAGCACCAACACAACCTTGATAAAAACGAGCACGAACATTCTGGAAAACATTTTGACCAGCTAAATCCCAAACTTGAAACTTCCAAAGTTCATCTTTTACAATATTCTTATCAATACAAGAAAAATCTGCACCTATTGTCATCAGATGACTAGTTTGAAAACCTAATCCCATAAAACGATTACGAATCGAGGTTTTCCCTACTGCACCATCACCAGCTAAAACGATTTTGAAAATATATTGTCTCTCTGACACAAAACAATAATGAAGTATGATTTAAAAAACATTATTATAGTTTCAAAGGAAATATGAAACGGAAAATTTTCTAATCTTTATACGTTAAATGGTATTCTTGAATTTATGGTTTAAAATTGTACAATTTCCAGTAAAAGTTTTTAATGATGAAAAACCTAATCATTTTATGATACAAAACATAATAATAATGAGAGATAATGGAATACCTCTTTTTGGTCGTTCTTTAATGTGTAATATAGGCATGAAATGTATAGATTTGAGTAAAGATAGCACTTTCAAAGATGAAACCATTTTACACTCTGCTCTCTTCAGTGCGATGTTAGTCTATGACCAAGCTACACCTTTAAATTTTCATGAATTTGAGTTTCAGCAATCAAAAATTATCAGTTTTCCTAAAGAAAAAATAGCTGCAGTTCTTTCCGTCGAACCCTCTGATGACTCCGACCTCTACAAAAATAGATTAAGGTTGATAACTGAATTATTTGAGAAAGAATACTCTAATGCTATAGATGATTTAAATATAACAGTTGACACTTTTACAGATTTTGAAAAAACTTTAGCGAATGAAGGATTGCTTGAGGAAGATGAACGTTTTCGTTCTAATTGTATCAACTGTGAATGGGATAAAGCATGTCCATTTAGAATTGTAGCTAAGTCACCATCTATGACAATAAAAGAAAGGTTAGACGCAATAAAACCCTTAAAATTCCCAAAAATGATGTTATTAATAATAAAAGGAATGTTTAAACCCAAATATTTGAACTAAAAGAAGTGATAGAAAGTCGAGAACTACCCATTAGCATGTGTTTCTTATACGTTAAATTATTGAAATTTAAACACTGTAAACTTCTGTAAGTGTAACTTTGAATAATAGCTACGCTTTTCTATTCTAACTCTTATTTACTTAAAAAAATAATGCTTAAGATGTCGTGAAGATTTAAATAGAAGTAAGTTTCTTCTACAGTTTGTGTGATTTTATGGATAAAAAAGAATCTATGAAGTTATTAGGATTAATCGGTATTGGTTTAACCACTGTTGTTGGATCTGGCATTTGGCGCTCTCCTGTAACTTGGTCAAACAATATCGGATTTTTCGCTTTGCTTGCTATCTTTGTTGGTTGGTTACTGATATTGACTGTAGGATTAGCATACTCTGAATGTGCAGAAATGTTTCCAAAAGGTGGTGGTCCCTATTCTTATGTGAGTGGGGCGATTCATAAAACAATTGGAGAGTTTCTAGGGTATTTGTACTATTTTGGCTACTTATTAATTGGAGCTGTCTTGGCACTAATAAGTGCATTGTTTACCGTAAGTGCTTATCAACCTGAAAATGGTTTTGTAACACATGTTCTGGTTGTAACAGTAGTTTATATAATAGCATTTGCAGTTCTTGCGAACTTTATTAATGTGCAAACTTTTGGTAAGATAGCTTTCGGTTGGGTATTTCTCAAAGTTTTAATGTTGTTAATTCTTGTAATAGCAACACTGATAAAATTTGATTCAGCAAATTTTGCACAAACTGTATTTGAGTTTGGTAGTTTTAATTCTATATTAGTAAG
>CAZEQQ010000590.1:0-1924 GCA_964514425.1 uncultured archaeon | reverse complement strand
TAGGTCTAAAAAAACCTTTATCTTTTCCTTTATCCTTTGGAATCAAATCCTTTGAGAAGCACATTAGTATTATGAAATCCAAAGGTCTCACTTTTTTTGTTCCAAACGATAAAGAACTGTTTCGTGATATAGATACACTTAAAGATTTGAAAGAAAGTTTTCAAAATAATCTTACACCTGATTGGATAAATAGTATAATTAAGGAAGTAGAAAAACATGAAAGAAAAAATTGAAAGAATACAAACAGTACTTGCAAAACACAATTTAGACGCATGGGTTGTTTTTAGTCACCATTCCTATGATATACACACAAAATATCTTTTAGAGAAATGGGTTTCATCACCTACACTAGTTCTTGTTCCAGTAGAAGGAACACCTAAAGTTCATACTTCAGCAATGGAGGCAATGATGATAAATTCAGATGTATATGATGTTTTACCTTACAAAACCAGAACTGAGATGATGGAAGCATTTAACATGCAATTTCAAGAAATAGAGAAAGGGTCTATAGTTGCTATGAATTTTGTTTCACCTTCTGATATCTTAACAGATATGGGAAAAGACATTCTAGCCAAGGGGACTTGTGAGGCATTACAGGCTCTAAATCCTAATTTGGAATATGTTTCAGCTAAAGATGTAATTTACGACATCCGTAGTATTAAAACAAAAAAGGAACAAGAATATCATAAAATAGCATCTAAACAGACTGAAGAATTGATGATAGAAACGATAGAGCCAATTATAAAACCGGGTATGACAGAGAAAGAGTTAGCTTCCTTAATTGAGTTTGAATGTAATAAATTAGGAGGTGTTGCTTTCAATGCTATTGTTGCTTCAGGTTCTAATTCTGCTGTCCCTCATCATGAATCACGTTCTAAAAAACTTACTACAAATGAAGTATTATTGATAGATTATGGTTCCAAACACAACTGGGCAAATGCTGATATTACACGTACCTATTGGATTGGTTCTAATCCCCCAGAAAGCGTAGTAAGAGCATATGAAGCTGTTGATAAAGCAAAAGAAGCAGCATACAAAGTAATGAAAGCAGGAGTGGACGCTTCTCTGGCGGATCAAGCAGTAAGAGATACTTTTAACGAATTTGGATATGACTCAGAGAAATATTTCCTTCATTCAACTGGACATCCTCTAGGTATTGAAACCCACGATATTGGAGTGGGTATCGCTAGAAGATCTGATACATTAGCTCCTGTACAATACTTACTAGAGGATTCTGTTGTCACTGTTGAACCAGGATTATACTTCCAAGGTGAATTTGGTATACGTTTAGAAGATGATGTAATAGTAACAAAAGAGGGCATAATTCGCCTTTGTAATACACCTAAAGACTTATTATGTCTATAATTTCATTTTCTTTCCTTTTTCTTTTCAACGATTTTTTGTAATACCTCGATGTGTTTACAGTAATATTTTCTTTTAAGGACTTTCTAACATCTATCTGTTCAAGGTGAATTAATTGTCTTGGAAATCGTGGATTAAATCCAAACCTAAAAAAATCAATCTCGGATTTTATGGCGAAGTAAACGCAGGTAAAACAACACTTGCAAATAGGATTGGAAGAGATTGGGCTGAACAAGAAGTTGGAACAGTAAGTGAAATCCCTCATGAGACACGAACTATTCAGAAGTTAGAAAATGTCCATTTTGACACAAATGGAACAAAAATCGATCTTACATTAATTGACATGCCTGGTATTACAACTTCAGTTGACCCTAAAGAATTTATGAGATATGGACTCAGCGCAAAAGAAGCTATGGAAAGAGCTAAAGAAGCAACTAGAGGCATTGTTGAAGCAATAAAATTTTTGGAAAATGTTGATGTGGCTTTAGTGATGATTGACGCAACAAGAACTCCCTTCGATCAAGTTAATTTTACAATTATAGGGAATCTTGAACATCAAAAA
>CAZEQQ010000589.1:0-1927 GCA_964514425.1 uncultured archaeon | reverse complement strand
AATATGAGACAAAGGAGTTCTGTAGTATTGTATACGATAGTATAAAACTAGAAACAATGGCTAATCCGAATGATCGTGCAACTGTTAATTTTGTTAAACAAGAAAATAAATTAAGAATAGGAATCGATGCAAAAGATGCTGTATCAGCAAGAGCAGCTATAAATTCTTATCTAAAATGGATGAACTTATCCTTGAACGTAGCTGAATTAGTATTAAATAGTGAAAAAACGAAAAAAGATTAACCTTGTGAGATTTTTTTCAACTTTTGCATTATAATAGGCTTGAGAATAAATTTTTTTAACGTAACTTTATAATATAAACTCTTTTTGAAATATTTAGCTACTAAACGATAAGAGTCAACAAGGTGCCAAATAGACGGATACGCATCTACTTCGTTAACTATTATTTTGTTATATCCTCGCTCTTTAAGAAGCGAAAGAAAATCGTTAACTGGGAGTATACCTGCTCCAAACGCATAATGTGAATCTTGACCCTCAAGGCAATCGGAGAGATGTATTTCTTCAAGTTCTTCAAAGGGGAGCATATCAAGAATATCTAAATAGTGTTCAGAACCATTTCTAAGATAGGAATGAGCTAAATCAAATAACCAACCTTTAAGTTTTGCACCAAGTTGATCTTTCATTGTAAAGTAAATATCTTTGAATTCTTGATCGGAGTAATGTGGAATATTTTCCACAATTACAGGAAGCTCAAGTTGATTAAGATTTTCAATTAGAGTAGATAAGTTCCCTTCACCTTGAGGAGGGTGAGCAACAGCAAGTAAAAGATTTAAATCCGTAGCATATTCATTTAGAAGTTTTTGAGTTTTTTTAATCTCTATGGATTTTTGCTCATACGAAAAATCAAATCCTTCGACACCTACAATAGGAAGGTGATAAGTTAACTTCATTTTATCTATGAAAGGAACTATTTGGTCAACATTCTCCAACGTTACACCTGCTGGATTAATTTCAAAACTTTCAAAACTTAAAAGTTTAGCCAAGCGAAGAATGTCGACTACTGAGATGCCTTTGTAGTTCTGAACTATTTGCCCGATGAGAACCATATATGGTAAAATTCTCACTCTATAATATATCTTTCTAAAAGAAAATGAATAAATAGGAGGAAGTTATAATTATGTTAATGTTTAGAAGAATGATAGAAACGTTTATTGGTTTTCTAACTTGTACTATAGTTGTAACTCTTATTATGTTTATTCTATGGCCTACAATAGATCACCAACCTATAATTGATGCTAACCAAACTTTAGTCGAAAAACACGGTTTTGGAGGACATCTGTGGATAATTCTGTTGATGCTTTTAGTAATAAATCTATTTGTACCATTTAATTTTTCAATCCCTACACCAATTCCTATGATGGAAGAATATAATTTAGCTAATTCATTTGCTAATCCCGCTTTATACTTCTTAATTCTTGGGATATGGCTTGTTGGATCATTTGCAGGAGGATTAGCTTCTCGAGGTGGATTAAGATCCGGGCTCTATGCCTCACTAAGTTCATTTTTATTCCTTAATTTGTTATTCTCATTAATGACAGTATCAATCGATATAGAAATTATTGGTATCAATAAATTCATATTTTTCTTTGTAATATTCTTATTTACAATAGTTATAGGCTCTTTTGCAGCTGTGTTTATGTGCGGTTTAGTTGGTGGAGCAATAGGCGGAATTCTAGGAAAAATTCTATTTAGAAAAGAAAAAACACCTAAATAGCATTCTTTTCATCTCTTTTTTCTTTTCTTTCTTTCTTTCTTTTAACATATGTTTTTTATATGAAAACCTCTATGTCCTATTGAAAACTATGAGTGCCCAAAGTAATATAATACTGCCGCTTACTGAAAAATACCGACCAAAACAATTTGATGATTTCATAGGAAATAGAAAAGTCGTTGCAGAGTTAGAAAAT
>CAZEQQ010000588.1:0-1927 GCA_964514425.1 uncultured archaeon | reverse complement strand
CCCAAGAGGCGTAACTATGAAAATAATGACGAAAAAGATTCTTCGGGAAATTTGGAAATATAAATTTCGTTCATTGTTGATTGTAACCATTATTCTTACTACTGTTTCCATCCAAACTTCAATGAGGCTCGTAGCACCAATGATTGATGAAACTTACTACATGCATTTAGAACAGTTTGATGTTGCTGATGGCCGCTTTAGGTTTAATAATCCCATTAATAGCTCTATCATTACAGATATTAAAGACGATAACTCATTTCAAGAATCAGCAAATATCGATAAAATTGCAGGTAGGATTATCTACAATACCCATATAACGTATGACAACAAACAATTTCAAGCTATAGTCATAGGAGTAACTCTTCCTTTAGACGTTAACAAAATAGTTATAGAAAGATTAGCAGAAGGCTATTCTGAAGATAATGTTTTAGATGATGTAAATAATTGTTTATTAGAGATTAGATTTGGAGAGGATGTTTTAGGTCAAGATGTTCAAAATGATGAAAATATAACAGTGAGATTTCCTAATAATGACATAAACTACAAAGTAAAGGGTTTAGCTAAAGATGTTGATTTTCTTTATGCTGTGGACGAAATGTCTAAAATGCCTTTAATGGGTCAGTTAGCTGTTTTATGGGTAAATCTGAATTCAGTTCAGAATGAGTTGTATGATGGCCAAGATAAAGTTAATCAAGTTCTTTTCACAGTTCATGAGCGTTTCAACAAAGATATGATCTTAAATGCTGCTGAAAAACTTACAGGACGTTTTGCTACAAATGGTTTTGTTCATGACGAATTTTTATTCTACAATACAACAATTGAATATGACATGTATCAAGCAGATGTTGGTTCAGTAGATAGAATGGGTGTTCTTTTCGCTCTTATTGGTTTGATAGTATGTAGCATAGCCATCTTTAATACCCTTAGCAAAATTGTTCAATCTCAAAGAAAGAATATTGGTCTCTTTTTAGCAATGGGAGCAAAGAAGAGAGAGATACTTTTACATTATATGTTATTCACAATAATTTTATCTGTTATCGGAATTATTCTTGGTCTTCCAATAGGTTATCTTTTAGCTATTGGTATGCTGAAAATGGTTACTGCATATTATACATTTGATTTCTTTGTTTTTCCTATAGCTTATCAAGAGTTCATTTATGCTTTTGTTGTTACTTTAGCTGCTACAACCATGTTTTCATTAGGTAGTGCTTGGACAATAACTACTATTACCCCTCGTGAGGCTATGACAGCAACATTCACAAGAATAAAAGTTACAGGAAGAACTTTATTTGAAAAGATATTTGGATGGATCCCTCTATTTAACTCACTTCATATGTTGGTTCCTTTACGAGAAGTTTTTCTAAAAAGAAAAAGGAGTTTAGTTACAATTCTTGCTTTAACTACCTCTATGATCTTTATGATAAATTCAATTGCTATGCAATACCAAATGTACGATATTATGGTCAAGAATTTTGATGAATATAATACCTACGACATTCAAGTTGTGCTAAATACCCCAGCTAAATCGGAGTGGATAACAAATTATTTCGTAGAAAATAATACTAACATTAAAGCCCATGAAGTTTTGCTTGTTCTTCCTTCTAAATTAATCTTTCAAAATCAGTTGGAAGATTATATAAGTATAATTTGCTATCAAGAGAATTCTACTATGAGGAATTTCAACATTATAAAAGAAAGAAGAGGTGAAACACTCCTAGACGAAGATTCTATCCTTATTGGAAATACAATTGCAGGTAAATATAATATAAAACTCAATGATGAAGTAACAATTGGACTATTTGATAACTATACTGTTAATATTGGTGGTATAGTCGGGGAATCTGTAGACACATCTGTTTTTTGGACATTAGAAGCTTTTTACAAAGCAAATATTACCAGTTCTTTTCTAATTCCTGAAAATTGGGTG
>CAZEQQ010000587.1:0-1928 GCA_964514425.1 uncultured archaeon | reverse complement strand
AATGACATTCAGTTTGCGGTAACCACCCACAATCAGTAATCATTGCACGTCTCGCATTATGAGCATCATAATCTTTTTTTGCTTTGGATGTAGCACGCCTAAGCCATATTCTTATATCACTTGCATGACCTAATACAAAACCTCCAACTGGTTGAACTTTATCCATGGCAGTAGCAAAAGGGTCAGGGTTTGCCATAACTTGATTTGTATAAACTACTGCTAAATCATATGCTTCAGCTAATCTCATTAGCATATGTAATAATCGGTTAAGATGTTTTTGTCTATCAGCTAATTGGCCTAAGCCGCCGTACTCTGCTCTAAATGGATCCATAAGACTATCAATAACTAACAATTTTACTTTATTTTTTACTATTAAAGGACCTGCTTCTTTTATTGCTTTTTCTATTTTGTCTATTGTTCGAGTTGTAGCTACACTAAATCTATGCAACTCAATGTGTTTTTCTGGTATGTTGTAAGCATACTGATAATAGCTCAAAATTTGTTTAAGCCTTTTTGAATTAAAAGAGCCTTCAGTATCTAACCATAACACTCCTGACCCTAATCCCCCAAAATCTTCAGGCAACATACAATTTGCACTTAAAGAATAACAAAATTGTGTTTTTCCACTCTGAGGAGCACCATAAAACTCAACAAAGGTTCCAGTAGGCACGCCCCCACCTAACAAATGGTTTACGTCTAATGATCCGGTTCTTATCTTGATTTGTTTACTTTCACACATCATTCGTTCTTCCAAAGACATAAAAAGTGAACCATTACCAGAACCTACACTCTCCTTTAAAGCTGATGCGGAATTTTCACTTATTCCAGGTAGGTTCTCCAATTCTTTTGTTGTTAGAGCATTAATTCCTCTTGGATCAGTAATACCTTGATCAACTAAAACCTTATACACTCGTTTTTTTAAGGGTTCAGACAAACCAGTTACATTTTCAAGAAAATCTTTTAGAAGATCATTGTCTTCTTTTATCGTTGCTTCTTTTTTAGTTGTTCTTTTTGTCTTTGTAGACTTTTCTTCTTCCATAAAATTTACCTCATTCATTAATTATCAAATTTCTTTATAAAGGAGATAAAGCTGAAAGTTTAGAAATAGACATTAACAAATACATTCTCGAATACATTGGTGTTTATGGGAAGCACAAAATCATCCCCACCAATAGTGTAAATCAAATTTTGATTGTGTTTTTTAGAGTCAATGGATATATGACAAAAAGAGGAAAGGAGAGAGTGGGTTTCATTTTTTTCTTTTTCTAATACTAAGAATAATTTATGGTTATTATTGGTGATTAAAGATTCTAAATCTAGAATAAATTCTGTCTTCTGTTCAAGAGGAAAAGATTCGAATTTTTTAAAGAGAATTTCAATATCATCAATAATGAATAATACATGTTCACCTTTACTTAATAACGAAATAGAATTTACTTTTTCTCTTAAATTGTCCCAATCTTTATATTCATAGCAATGAAAGTTACTTGTAACATTTGATATTTCTACCCATCTTAAGTTCTTAGACATATCCATTATTTTGTTTATAATCTGATGTCGATTTGTAGTAAAATAATAACTCTTTTTTGGCATTATTTCTAAAGCAGTATGTAGCACAAAAGTTGTTTTCCCTGTGTTTTTAAGACCGTACAAGCCAATAGTTTTACTGTTTTTAGGAATATCAATGAATATAGGGTCAATAGAGGAAAGGTTTCCATTAACTTCTTTTTTGTAACTATTCTCTTGTTTAAGTTCTTCATTATTGAAGTAATTAGAGGTGTGAAAAGATAGTTTGGAGTGGGTTTCCTCTTTATATTTAGGTTTTGTAAAATTAGTAATTGTTATTTTTATTCCTTGAGTTTCATATTCTTTAGCTGGTTCAGTTTCAATTTTTAACTCATGAAGTTCTTTTTTTGCACTATCCTTTG
>CAZEQQ010000586.1:0-1929 GCA_964514425.1 uncultured archaeon | reverse complement strand
ATATTGACATAATTACAATAGTATACCTTTTTGTCTTTACAGGTGACATCTCAAAGTATAATAAGCCCCAAATAATGAAAACAAGAGATAGGATGCTAAAGAGAATAATCCAAAATATAAACCATCCTGTGCTATGAAATAGTCCATCTACATTAACGATTTCCATATTAAACACTTTTTTCTTTTTGAAGAGGATAAAACGGTGACTTTAAAAGTTTTTGGCATTTTGTTATTTTGCATGGTCTTTTAGTAAAACATTAGTATGAACTTATCTTTACAAGCTATAACTAAAGAAGGAAAAAATATGGTTCTCATCACTCACTATGACATACGAACGTTCTACCGTTGCCAAATGCAGTTCTATTTAGATAACTATGGAGATGAAACTAAAAGAAACTTTCATCCTGTTATTGAAAAAAGGAAAAGTCACCATAAAAAGAGAAATATTACTGTGGAGGATATCAACAAATCTTTTGATTATGCTAATAAACTAATGAGTGAGGGGCGAAATCATGTTCGTAATATATGGTTAAAGTATAATCACTTTGCTACTTTTGTTAATAAAATAGTAAAAATTTCAAATGAAAATGCTCATGCAAAATCTTATTATGTTCCCGTTCTTCAACGTTCTTCTTATAGTTTGAAAAAACCGTTATTGATGGAAGCAGCATTTTGTGCATTTGTTTTAGGAAAAATACAAAATGTGGATATTGATTTTTTTGTTTTAGAAATTAGAAGAGAGTCATATGACATCAAATTAGAGAATCATAAAGAATTATTACTCAACAATTTGGAAGAAATTATTTCTTGTAAAGAAGGAGAACTTATTCCTACACCAAGTTTAACGAGAGATTGCAAATTGTGTGAATGGCTAAATTATTGCACAGAAAGTACCAAAGAACATGGTGATCTTTCTATTATTAGTGGAATTGGAGAGATAATAAAAGAGGAGTTATCTAAATTAGGAATTTGTTCTATTTATGATTTAGCAAATCAAGACCCTAATTTATTAGAATTAGATTCAGCTACAAAAGAAGAGGTTCATTATTTTGTGTTACAAGCTCAATCTTTTGTCGATAAAAAACCAATTTTTCGAGATTCTCATAGATTTAAAGAAAGAGAGTATGAACTTTTTGTAGATGTGGAAGGTTCTCCTCACCACGATTTTATCTGGATTATTGGGTGCTTGGTTAGAAATGGTGAGGAGATAAAATTCCACCCATTTGTTGCAAAAGAACCCAAAGATGAAGAGAGAATGTTTTTGGATTTTCTGGATTTTATTGACAACTTACCCCATTCTTTTACTCTTTACCACTGGTCACATACAGAACCTCATTATTTTAGAAAACTGCGAGATAAGTATATTTTGCCTTCTAATAGTATTGATCACCTATTAAGAAATACAGAAGATATATTCGAAATTTTTAAAAAGAAAATTATTCTTCCTGTTCATTCTTACACACTCAAAAATGTAGCAAACGCCATTGGTTTCACATGGCACGATCCTCTTATGGACGGAGCAACGAGTATTTTATTATATGACCAATGGAGAAAAAAGAACGATGTTCACGCTCTAGAGAAAGCTATTTCATACAATTCTGATGATTGTAAGGCACTTTTAATTGTTAAAGATTATGTCGATAAAATGATAGCGAAGACTAATAGCTGAAGCAGGTAAAAAATATGCTTTTTAGTAATTTAAATAAAAGGAAAAAGAAAGGAAAAAATAAAAAGTCTCTGTTCTATTCTCCTAATTCTTTGTTCTACGGATAGTTACTAATCCTAAAACAATTAAAGTTACTACTGTTGTTAGTAGAAGGAACCCGTTTAAACCCAATATGTTCTCACCATTTGTGTCGCCATTTGTGTCGCCATTTGTGTCGTCATCGCCATTATCATCACTTGGAGGATATAAAACATTAGCAACAC
>CAZEQQ010000585.1:711-1933 GCA_964514425.1 uncultured archaeon | reverse complement strand
ATATCCTGTTCAAATTTAATTATTCGTTTCTTATACATCTCAAGATTGTTCAGATATAGTCCGACTTCGTTAGTTTTCAAAATTTCGTAAACTCTTAAGTACTCTTTTGCTTTTTCTGATTGTATTCTTAATGGTTCCAGCTGGTTTTCAATTTCTACTGTTATATCATTTATTCTAATAAGATTATCTTCGGTGTTCGATAATTTTCGTAAAGCTTCAAGTTTCTTCTGTTTGTACTTCATTATACCAGCAGCTTCCTCAAAGATTCCTCTTCTTTCCACACTATTGCTGTCAATTATATCTTTAACTTCATTCTGTCCTACTATTGAGTACCCTTCCTTGCCGACACCTGTATCAAAGAAAAGCATCTGTATATCTTTCAATCGGCAATTCTTGTTGTTAATTGAATACTCTGACTCACCTGATCTATATAGTCTTCTTGTTATCTTTACTTCATCAAAGTCAACTGATAAACCCTTATCGGAATTGTCAAAAAATAGTGATGCTTCAGCAAAACCAACAGGTTTTCGAAACTGAGTACCTGAAAATATCATGTCGCTCATGTTAATTCCTCTAAGCTGTTTAGAACTTTGAGAACCAAGAACCCATCTTATTGCATCAGCAATGTTACTTTTACCGCTACCATTAGGTCCCACAATAGCTGTTATTCCTTTATTGAATTCAAGAACAGTACGTGTTGCAAATGATTTAAATCCTTGTAGTTCAAGTTTATTGAGAATCATTATTATTCCAAACCTTTTTTTCTATTTTATTCAGGGCATCTTTTGCTGCAGCTTGCTGAGCTTCCTTTTTTGTCTTGCCTTTGCCTTTTCCATACGATTTGCTGTTAACATATACTTCAACGGTAAAAGTCTTGTCATGTGGAGGGCCATTCTCGTCTTTCACAACATATTTCGGTTCATCTTGAAATTGTGATTGGACAAAATGCTGCAACTTAGTCTTGCTGTCATTATTATCACCTGATTTAATATATTCTACAATAAATTCATTGATATTGGCAATAATAAATGTTTTGACATATTCAAATTGCGAATCCATATAGATTGCTCCAATAATAGATTCAAATACATCTGCAATAACTGATCGATTTTTGTTTACCTTTGAAGCAATACCTGACATACCTATATGTATAAATTTATCAACACCTAATCTTATACAGATTCTTGATAAAGTTTCCTCACAAACAGCGTATGCTCTTGTA
>CAZEQQ010000585.1:0-701 GCA_964514425.1 uncultured archaeon | reverse complement strand
AAGTGCAGTTATGAGTAATGTCTTGTCTTTAAAAACATAACCTATAGCTTTTTCGACTTTCGCTATTGCTTTATCGTCAATAATTTTTTCCATTTTTATAATATCTAACTAAGTAAAACATGATAACCATTTAACTGATCATCACTAAATCAACTAATACTTATTTTCTTAAGATGTTTAAATTTTAAGAAAATAAGGATATAAATAAATAGACTAGTTTTATTATCTGTTATTTTCAATGAAATTAACAGCATCAGCAACAGTAGAAATATTCTCTGCTTCTGTGTCGGGGATAGTTATTTTAAACTGATCTTCCATTGACATAATTAATTCTACTATATCTAATGAATCGGCTCCCAGATCCTCAATAAATGAAGATTCCATTGTTATGCTGTCAGCATCTACCCCTAATTGTTCTACGATGATTGCTTTTACTTTCTCAAATATCATTTTATCCTCCCGTTCCTTCGATGGATTATATTTATAATATGCTATTATTATTCCATCGTCAACATACCTTATTTTTATAAAAACGCTTTTCGCATTAGTATACTATAAAACTGGTTCTATTATGGCTTTTTTAATATTGCCAACTATATCATTATCCAATAGATAAACTTTCTTTATTACAAAATTCTTAATTGTTCTTATTTTTTAATTTCCTTTAGACTTAATAATTAGTCCATTTACTACAAGAATTG
>CAZEQQ010000584.1:263-1935 GCA_964514425.1 uncultured archaeon | reverse complement strand
CAGTATTCTTTCCGCCTTTGTGGCAAGATTGGAAAGAATTATAGAGATGTGTTTGAGATTAAAATGTCTGTTATTACTGCTCTTGAAACCTATCATTGGTACAATCTAAGAAATATTAGTAAAAAATTATTTCTAAAGGAAATTGATTCTCTAAAAGCGCAAATTCTTGAAATTAATGCTAACGATATTTTTGATATAAGTGAAAATGCTAGAAAATCAAACTTGATGTTTAAGCATCATGCAAGAGATTTTATTATTGGTTCTCAAGCTATTATAGATAATGCTAAATTAGTAACCTTTAACGTTAAGCACTTCTCATGGATTGATAAAGAGCATTTGTTAACACCTGATGAGCTGGTACTGATTTTTAAAGGAAAAAGTTAGTTTATAAAATTCTTTCTTTGTTTCTTTATCTAACCGCACAATAAGACCCCTTCCGTAAGGGAGGGTAATTGACTAATTTATTCCATTACGTAATTAACAAGAGAGAAACTTTTAATGCCATTATCTAATCTATATTTGGTGCTAAATAGATGCAAAAAAGTTACAAAGTTATTGGAGCATCAATTGCTTTTTCTATCATTCTTATTTCTTCTGTTATAGTTTTTTATATTTTGACTTATCCTTCTAATAACAATCCAACAAATGAAAAGCCAACTTCTGAGATTCTATGGCAAAAAATGTTTGGAGGTTCAGGACAAGATTGGGCTTATTCAATCTCTGAAACTATGGATGGCGGTATTATTCTAGCTGGAGTCACTAATTCTCTTGATTTGCAGAATTGCGAAAATTATGGTGGAGAGGATATCTATGTCCTAAAATTGTTTTCAAATGGTACTCTTGAATGGCAGAAAACTTTTGGAGGTAATGGTAACGATTATGCGTATGTTGTTCAACAAGCGCAAGATGGAGGATATTTTATTATAGGTGAATCTAACTCTACTAATCTTGCAGGTACTACTGCACTTGGAGGTTATGACGCCCTTATTATCAAACTAAACGCATTAGGAGAACTTGAATGGCAAAGGCTCGTTGGAGGTAATGATTATGATAACCTTATTGCTTCAACCTTAACTTCGGATGGAGGAGTTATATTTGCTGGAGAATCTAGGTCAACAAACATAGATAATGGTACTAATAATGGTAAATCTGATGTTTTTGTGTATAAACTTTCAGAAAATGGTGAATTTGAATGGCAACAACTTTATGGAGGTGTTGGTATCGATCGCGCACTTTCAATCAAAGAAACTTTAGATGGCAATTTCATCCTCGTTGGAAGTTCTACCTCTAATTTTGAAATTGCCACAGAAAAAGCTGATTATGACTTCTATTTGTTAAAAATTAGTTTCACTGGAGATTTCCTTTGGCAAAAACAATATGGCGGCAGTTCGTTAGAATGGGGTTTTGATATTGTTCAAACATCTGATGAAGGGTTCATTTTGTGTGGTCTCTCTGCTTCGACTGATATACCTGGAACAGAAAATAAAGGGAAATGGGATGTTTATGTCATTAAAGTAGATACTATTGGTTCAATTCAGTGGCAACAACTCTTTGGAGGTAGTAATGATGACCTTGTTTATAAAATTCAGGAAACAGACGGAGGTTTTCTCCTTTGTGGCGGGTCTTGGTCCAAAGATATCAGTAATAGCACAAACAATGGAGGAAGAGATTA
>CAZEQQ010000584.1:0-253 GCA_964514425.1 uncultured archaeon | reverse complement strand
AAAAACAATATGGTGGTAAAGGAACAGACTATGCTTCTTCTTTTATTCAAAAACCTGATGGTGAAATTATCATCGCAGGGGGTTCAGATTCTAAAAACATTCCTGATACAATAAACAAAGGAAAATGGGACATTTATGTCATTAAGTTATCTGCTAATTTTCAATAAATAATAAAAACTTAATTGAATATTGAAATGATTGATGCACAAACAAAAAAATAGTGCAAAGGAGGTTTATAAAAATGGTTAAGTCA
>CAZEQQ010000583.1:0-1938 GCA_964514425.1 uncultured archaeon | reverse complement strand
AGTCATGAGTTCATTTCTTGCAGTTAAACAAGATGTTTCTATTACTCTCATATATGCGTCACCTTTATCTTGTGCAATTCCTTTTTCTATTAAAAGATCCAAAAATTTGTCTGTTGGAGTACGTTCACTAGCTGGCATATCCATCTTATTCAATACAATCAAAAAAGGCAGAGATTTACCAAGTGAATCTCTTTTTAGAGCTATTAACTCATCGAGGCTTTCTACGTTATCATTCCACATTGAAAGACCGGGATCAAACATGAAAATTAGTCCATCTGCTCCTTCAAGAACAACCTTTCTTTGAATATAATGCCGTTTTTGTCCAGCTACAGTCCACACTTGGTATCGTAACTTAGGCACACTAACTCCTTGTCCTTTAGGTAATTCAAAAGTGCTTTGATCATAGAAAATAGTACGACCACTAGGGTCATCAATCTTTTTTAGTGATGAATATACAGTTTCGGGGTCTTCTACCTTTCTTAGAACGTTGTAAACGGTCAACATACTAGTTTTACCAGCGAGAGATGGGCCATAAATTACTAGCTTGAGATAAGGCACACCAGAACCATCTACTTTGAAAATATCTTTAATCTGTTTTGTTGAGCTCATTATTTCTACCTTACCGAAATCTTTAGTCCAAATACTAAATTCACTATTGTATTAAATATTTTTCGAGGACTGATTATTTATTTACTTAAAAAAATCACACTTAAACTTATCGGAAGTTTCACCAATAATCACATATTCGCGTACAAACCTACCAAAAAAGGACAATAAAGAACAAAAAATAAAAATAGAAAAGAACTACTAAACAGCTTGATTATGATGACTTGCAAGGCTCTCTTCATTGAGGTGTAAGGCTATTGCAAGTTCTGCTATTATTCCATCAAGAAATGTTTGAGCCGCACTTTCAAACATTGTACCCTCAGGAGCTAATGTGCTATCTAATCCCAAGTTCCTACGTTTTAAATCGGTTTTAGCTCTACCCTTGAGTTTTACAGTAAGGTCTCCTAATCGTCCAATAACACTTTGAGGATAACTTGTAATAACAATAACAAATGGATTAGATGTTAAATATGCTTCAAGCATGGCTTTAACTATAGGTGTTGTACCTGATCCGCTAATAACGATAATTGTTTCACCCTCTCTTACTTTAGGGACAGAATGTGTATTTGTGATAAATCGGCATTCAATATCCATATGTTCTAACCGTGTTTGAAAACTTTGACCAACAAAAGAACTTCTTCCGCTGGCCAAAATAAATATCCTTCTTTTTTTCCTCATATCTTCCATTAAACGCTCTCGGACAGCTTGAACGTAATGGAAGTGTTCTTGTATATGTTCTACATTGCTTTGGAGATTTGAAATGATTAATTCCATAGCACGAATAATAATAGGCTTTTCTTTTTCAGATGCTAACACCTTTAAAGGCTCATCATGGGAAATTTTGGTAACTTTGCCCTCGATGATTTGTTCATCGGTGTTTTCTTTTTTGATTGATTTTTTTGACATAATAATCACACAAGAAAATGCTAAAAGAAGCTTCTAAGTTAATGTACATTTATCTGTTTTTAAATTAGTCGTTAAGAATTTGAGAAATAAGAAAAACTAATAAGAACATGATTGAAAGATAATTTGTGAGTATGAAAAAAATAATCTTTTGGTTGAAAAAAAATCCAAAATTTATAGCTGTTACAATTTTACTCTTTTGGGTTTTGTTTATATCCATAAATATCCCTTATCTACTTAATTTCTCAAATTATGTGCGCGATGAAGGAAGCACCTTTGAAAGCACACGCGAACCTGAATCAGATTTAGGAATGAACATACTTACTAAATATAAAAGTGAAAATAGTTCTTTCCAGTTACTAATTTATGACCCAGAAGAAAATTTGATTACTGAAGAGAAATTCGCGAAAATACGGGAACTAATCAATA
>CAZEQQ010000582.1:0-1941 GCA_964514425.1 uncultured archaeon | reverse complement strand
GATGATGATCCTTATTGCCTCAAAACAAAATTTAGCATCTATTCTCGTCTTAGTTTATATTCAATAAAAAATGCAGATGTTTATCACTCAATAAACCCTGCTTTCACTGACTCCTACACTAAGGTATACAAAACAAAAAAAAAATTAGTGGAGGTTACCCAAGGCGTTAACATATCCAGATTTTCCTACGAACTAAAGAGAGAAAAGGAGGTGTATTGTAGCGAGTTTGGCATTAATCCTAAAGCACCTATTATACTCTCTGTTGGTTTTTTAATTGACCGAAAAGGGTATAAGGAAATGTTTGAAATCCTCTCAAGTATTAACAGTAATTTCACCTATATTATTGTAGGCGATTACAGTGTTAACAAAGATCATCCCTTATACTACCTCAACAACGAAATGCAAAGAAATTACGCAACAGGTAATAGTTTGTTAAAAAACAGAATACGATTTTTGGGACCTGTTGAAAATATTGAGAAAATTTATGCAATATCCGATATACTACTTATGAATTCTTACGCTGAGGGAACCCCTAATGCACTTTTAGAGGCGATGGCAATGGGCGTGGTTCCTGTTGTTAAAGAATTAAATGGAGTAAGCAGCTATTTAATCAAAGATAAGTTTTCAGGAATAGTTTATAAAGATATTGTAGATGCAAAAAAATCAATCATTGAACTATTTTGCTCAAAAGATGAGTTAGGAAGGATGTCAAAAGAGGCGATCTCTTCCTCAGAAAGAATGTTTTCATTTGATAAAACATGGGATGAGATAAATAGTATTTTTCAAACGAACAGACAGGATGTCAGTTTAATACATTAACAATTTGCTTAACTGCTTCGGAAAAACTAAAGGAATTTTCTACTGTCCTTCTTGCATTAAAAGATGTCATATTAAGGAGTTCGCTGTTCATATGCAACTCATTTAGAATTTCAACGATTTCCTTAGGATTACTAAACTCAAAAGAGTTCTCTTTACTAATAAGCAAATAATTACTTAATCCCTCATTTTTTCTAGTGACAGGAACAACACCACACGCCATAGCCTCAAGCAGAGAGTTTGGCAAGCCTTCGGATTTTGAATTAAGAATAAGAATATCTGATCGTTCTAAATAACTCTGCACATCGTCTGTCCAACCAATAAACTCAACTTTTTGGCCTAGTAATTTGATCCCTTTTTCTTTTATACTTTGCATAGTAATATCAGAATGCCAATTAAAATGATCAACTCGCCTTTCAGCTCCCAAAACCAAATACTTATAATTAAAATTTAGTTTACTTAGCTCTTTAAAGATTTCTTCATACCCTTTTCTAGGAACAAGGTTTCCAATAGAAATAAAGGTTAGTGCAATTGGGCTATCAGGATTAACTTTATGGCTTTTCGTTGTCGGGTTGTAAATATTGACATCGACTCCTGGTGTTGTAAGGAAGACCCTTGCCTTAGCGTTGGGGAGTGCTTTTATGAATTTTTTTTTAAAAGTTGGTGTGGTTGCATAATAATAATCGATTTTGCTAAAAATATGCCTTCTTATTTTACTCTTTGCTGTTAGCGTCAAAACATCATCCGAACCTAACATTGTAGAGCGAAATATGATTTTAAAAGCGAATAATCTTGCAAAAAAGATAAGTAGTATGTAACCTGGGAATGCCCCATAAACAATTAGCTGTTTATACTTAAGTCTTAAAATAAGAAGAAAAAGCGGTAGCATCAGAGCTAAATATGCTCTTCCTAAAAACTTGATCAATAGCAAACTTGAAAAAAAAGGTATTCTCACTACGGATACTCCATCTATAGAATCCAAAAGCTTTTCCCTATAGTTCCAATTATACGTGAGTATTGACACTTTATTTCCACAAATTTTTAATTGTTTTGCTAAAGACAAGGCATTTATGCCTGAACCTGAATAGTATGGCTTGGTATATGACGAGAAAACTATAATGCGAA
>CAZEQQ010000581.1:0-1944 GCA_964514425.1 uncultured archaeon | reverse complement strand
ACCTCAGGTTCTTTCTTCTTTTCAACTGGCTTCTCCTTCGGTGCTGATTTCTGCTTGACCTCAACCTTAACTTTCGGTTTCGACTTTGGAACAGCATCTTCCTTTGTCTTTACCATAATAGGTTTTTTATTTTTATCTACTTTAAACTAGTAATTTATACAAACTTATTTTCAAAAGAAGAGCGATTTTAGTGGTTTATATTAAAAAATCTTGTTTGCTATATGTAAGATATGTTATATCAATGAATTTTTAATAGAACAAAAGAAGCGAGTTTAAACTATTTAAAAGTGGTTAATATGGAAAATGAGTTTATTATGGTTAAACCCGATGGAGTACAAAGAGGGTTAGTCGGCGAAGTAATCAGAAAGTTAGAAAAAGTGGGATTTAAAATAATTGCACTAAAAATGATACAAGTTACACAAGAACAAGCAGAAGAACATTATGCAGTCCATAAGGGTAAACCCTTTTATGATGGATTAATGAAGTATATTACCTCTGGACCTGTTGTAGCAATGATTGTGAGAGGGAAAGAAGCTGTGAAAGTAACAAGGAAATTAGTGGGCTCAACTAATCCCATTGATGCCGCTCCTGGCTCAATTAGAGGCGATTATGCATTAGACATAGGTAGAAATATTATTCATGCAGCTGACTCTGCTGAAAATGCGAAAATTGAAGCAAACATCTACTTTAAAGAAGAAGAATTAGTCGAATATAGCAGAAACGATGAAACATGGATTTATGAGTAATCCATACACATTTTCTTTTTTAGACAGTTGTCGCTATAAAAGTGAATAAACCAATTGATTTTTAATTCATTTATACTCAAAAGAAATTAAGGATAAGAAAGAAACAAGGGGTAAATACAGTGTCAAAAGAAATAGAAGGTCAAAAAGGCAAACGTATTCGTTCTCCAATTGGAGTAATATTAGGGCATGTTGATAGTGGTAAAACAAGTTTATTAGATAAAGTTAGAGGTACAGCAGTTCAAGCGAGAGAAGCTGCAGGAATAACACAACACGTAGGTGCAAGTTTTTTCCCTCGAGAAACAATTATGAAGGTATGTGACCCTCTTACAACCTCGACAAATATAGCATTAAATATTCCTGGTATTTTAATTGTAGATACCCCTGGTCATCAAGTCTTTACCAATCTCAGAAAACGTGGAGCATCAGTTGCTGATATAGCCGTTCTTGTAGTTGATTTGACAAGAGGATTTCAAGCACAAACATATGAATCTCTAGATATTTTAAGAGCGAGAAAAGTACCATTTATAGTTGCGGCGAACAAAATAGATAGGATAAATGGTTGGAAAGCTATTCCCAATGCTACTTTTGCACAAACTTACAAACAACAAATACCTAAAGCAAGAGAAGAGTTAGATAATAAAATCTATGAAATTATGGGTGAATTAAGCGAATTAAAAATGCTTTCAGAACGTTATGATAAAGTAAAAGATTTTAGGAAAAACGTCGCAATTGTTCCCACTAGCGCTAACTCAGGAGAAGGAATACCCGATCTTTTCCTTATACTTTCAGGTTTAACACAACAATATATGATGCAAAAATTTGAATATAGTGAGGGACCTGGAATAGGAACTGTACTCGAAGTTAAAGAAGAAGAGGGATTAGGAACAACAATAGATGTCATTCTCTTTGATGGTGTTATTCGTAAAAATGATTATATTGTAGTTGGAGGAAAGGAAGAACCAAAGTTAATAAAAATAAGGGCTCTTCTACAACCGAAAGATTTAGACGAAATGAGGGATCCTAAAGACAAATTCAAGAATGTAGATGTTGTATATGCTTCTGCTGGTGTGAAAATATCTGCACATGGATTAGATGAGGCGTTATCGGGCGCACCTGTGCGTGTAGCTCCACCAGGAAAGGAAGAAGAAGTATTAGCGTTAGTAGCAGAAGAACTACAAAGTTTTAGAATAGAAACCAA
>CAZEQQ010000580.1:0-1952 GCA_964514425.1 uncultured archaeon | reverse complement strand
TAAACAGTGTAGATGAAACACCACTATTTGTTCAAGACCAAAGGCTACTTTATGGCACTATGGGTAAGATAGATGGAAAATACAAGTGTTAAATTTATCGTTATCCAGAATATCCTGTAATGTTATTAAAGCAATATAAAGTGTTTAAGCATTATGATTTTGAGAAGCATTCCGACTTGAAAGTGATAACAAAGGAGTATGTTATGTTTACACTAAGACGCATTTATGGAGAAATTTTTGAAAGACTAGAGAAAGACGAAAGAAGCAAGTTTTTATGAACCATCCCCTATCTTTTTTATTTCTTTTTAAAATCTTACGAGAACCTTTAGTATGATTATTATCATTGTTTTTTGATTTTTTAGTTTTGAAGTACATTGTATTTTGAACTTCTTATTGTTAACTCATCATTTTCGCTTTTCCATCTTTATCTAACTCATAAATAAATTAAGAAACAGTTATGGATTATAGTAGAGTAGAGAGAGATATTACACTGTTGCTAACCCTCAATACAATCTCAGACTTTTTTCATGTATGACATTTCTAACTTATTCTACTAATGCTCAGCTATTTTCCCAGATAGCAAAAAACCCTCCTCAAAACAGAGTTTGGAGACTTCACAAATGCTCAATTCTTAGATCTTTTTGCAGTCTTTCAAACTCTTCTCCATATTGATATTTTAATCTTAAAAGGATCTGTTTTTTTAGAAAAGGGTATAATACAAGCGAAAGGATACAGTATACTAAGCATAAGCTACAGGAAAGAATACAATAAAGTAACAAAAGATTCCTTATCGTTAATGTAGTAGGAGTGATAATCTTAACAATTATAATAGCAATAATAGGTGGAGCTAACGCTTTTGCTATGAATGCTTTAGAATATCAGAAAGAAATAGGTGTTCTCAAACTCATAGGATTCAAAAATAGCTGGATCATAGGAAATTTCCTGCTCGAAGAATAATCACTGGACTATTGGCAGCAATTGCAGGAACATCTCAGGAGGGCTACTGGTAGATATATTTACTGGTTTGTGTTCATCCATCATCTATCATCTGGGTACAAAACATCAAAAACAGCTGTTATTTCAGCGCTAAATTATGAATGGAATGGTGAACACTTATCACTCACTCTTTCATTTTTTTTATAGATTCAGCTAAAGTAAAAAAAACTTTAGAAACATTAGTTCCAGTTTCAACACTAGTTTCTAGAAAACCTATAGATCAAAAACTCATGGTTTTTTGCTTCTACAACTGATGTACTGAATCTATTGCTAATTCTATAATCGTTGAGGGTAGAGTAAAAATATTGTGCTATTTAACTAAAAATTTATATAAAATGAAATCAAATAGACATCGATAGACTAATGCCTAGACCCACTAAAAATTTAGATGCAAATCAGAAGGATAAAGCAAAGAAGGATGAAGATATTTTTTCACTTTACTCATCGCACTTAAATGAGCTTCACTCAATGATAAATGATGTTAAACAATTGAAAGAAGAAGTAAAAAAAATTGAAAGCACATCCAAACAATTGAAAGAAGAAGTAAAAAAAAGGGTAAACAGGCAAATATAACTATTAGAGACCTTATCATCTGTTATCCGTGCCTAGATGACGAATATTTAGATGACATAAAACTAATATGGAACAGTGAAGAGAGTTGTTATTACTTGAGAAAGGATGGAGATAGTAAAAGAAATGTTGGTACTAGCAGAACTAAATGCGTTTTAAACAAGAAACAAAAGAAAGCAATAGTGATGATAGAAAATTGAAATGTGGTTAAGAGTAAATTTTTTGGGAAAGAATAGAGAAAGGAAGAATAGAAAAGGAAGAAAAAAGTGTTTAAGAAGGAAAATTCTTCCGTTTAACAGTTATAGGACTTTAACTAGTCATAATAAAATTCAACTCCTTGATAGATTTACTTGAAATTCTAGATTGAATTAGCCAAAACCATATCT
>CAZEQQ010000579.1:0-1954 GCA_964514425.1 uncultured archaeon | reverse complement strand
GCTCAACAATCTTTTCAAATTATTTCTGAAGATGAACTACTTGATCATGAGATTGTAGTCTTGGCTATGTTAAATCTTTATGAAATGTTGTTACAAGAATTAACAACATCAAGTAATGAAGAAGTATTAGAAGAATTGAAAGAACTTACAGATAAACTATTAAAAATATCCAAGACACAAAATTCTTTCTTTACTTTGGCAGAAACATATCTTTTACAATCTAAATTAGCTTTGTTAGAATTAGATGTTAACAAGTCAAAACAACTTTTAACACAAGCTGAAGTAATAACGAAAGAAAAAAACTTTGTGAGATTAGGAAAGAAGATATCAGAAGAATACGATTTTCTTCTATCACATATTTCTAAATGGGAAAATTTCATAGAAAAAAACGCTTCATATTCAGAAAGGGTAGAATTAGCCCGTTTAGAAGAGATGGTTGTAAAGATGATAAGGAAAAGAATCGTTGATGTATCAGATATACCAGAAGAAGAACCTGTTCTGCTAATAATTCTGACTGAAAGTGGAATAACCATTTTTGCGAAAAACTTCAAAGACTCTCAAGAATTGGACCAGTATCTGGTAGGAGGGTTCTTAACAGCTATTAACAATTTCAGTAGAGACGCTTTTTCTGTCACGGGAACCATAGAAAGAATCAAACATCAAGATTATACACTTTTAATGAAAGCGTGGGATCCGTTTATCATCTCTTATGTCTTTAAAGGACAATCATATTTTGCTTTGCAAAAACTGGAGAATTTTATCAGTCATTTAGTCGAAGATAAAACTATACTCGAAACTTTAAACAAAAGGACAATAGAAACTATAGATGAAAAAATGGATAGAAAAATAACATCTATTGCAGAAGAAATCTTCACTAATCCTAAAAAAACTTAAAGTCTAAGTTATTATTGGTTCTTTTGAAGTTTATAATTTTCAAACCACAAGTTATCCATAGCCTTTATCAATTCTTGGTAAACGTAACTTATTTCTGCTTTGTCGCTTTGATAGAATATAGGTAGTTTATGTTTTTCTGCGTAATATAGGAGGTATTCAAAATCAAATACAGCTAATTCAGGTCTGTAATACTCCCAATCTAGTAATGCATAGGTTGTACCATTAAAGATAATATTCGGAGGGACTAAATCTCCATGGACATAGGTGATAGTAGTTTCATAATTCTGAAGTATTGTGGTTAATTTATCTAAAACACTATAGTAAGATGATAAAAGATTTTCATGGTTGTTTAAACTAACTGAATAGTTTTTTCCTAATTTTTGGTAAAATGTTAGTACATCTTCAATCTTAGCATCACTATTTTTTCCTTTTTCGTGAATATTTTCAAGTAACGCAAATATTTGTTCTTGTTTAATAGAATTTGCCTGAATTTGTAGAAGATCCTTTCCTGTAAGATATGCATAAATTATACTATCTTTCCCATTTTCCCACACTAATTGTGGACACAAATTATTATCAATAAACTTCAATGCTTTCTTTTCATTTCTTAGTCTTTCATAAGGAGAGATAATACTATCATCAAGATATCTTTTGAAAATATATAATGGATTATTTTCTTTATTTGTTATAATGTATTTCTCATTTGAGAACCCTTTTGGTAAATGTTGCCATACTAGCTCTATGACACTTTCGTTTTTCTTTTGAAGTATTTCTTCTACTTTTCTTTTTATTTCTGTATCTATTATCATAATAACTCCACTTCTGAAGGTGTGACTGTTAAAACTACATCTATACCATATTGCAGATTTTTAATGAGTTCTTCATCATTACTATCCACTTTAATGTATTCAATTTTCTCATTCGCAAGTTCTACTAAAATTCTGTATGTATTACTACTTATTTGATTGATTGAAGTCACTTTTCCACAAAATTGTATCAAGTTTTTCTCTTTTTTCAGTTCAGTTCTTTGTAGTTCTAATGATATTTTAGAAGGAGAGAG
>CAZEQQ010000578.1:0-1954 GCA_964514425.1 uncultured archaeon | reverse complement strand
CTGTCTATCATATTCACTCAATTCTGGATTCATTTTCTCATTATTGGTGTTTTAACACTCATATGGTTTAGTTTTATAATTTGGTCATTTAGAGATCCGAAAAGAATACTAACACAAAGGAAAAACACTTTAACAGCTCCTGCTGATGGAAGAATTATAGCTATAGATAATAAAAATAATGAATGTCTTTTTACCATTCGAATGTCAGCTTTTAATGTTCATATGAATAGAAGCCCATTAGATGGTGTAGTACGCTCTATCTCCTTTAAAAAAGGTTCACACTGGCCTGTTTATTTTCCCAATTATGCACAAAAAAATCAGAGAAATACCATTATCCTTGTAAATGAAGAAGAAGGGTTAGAACTAGAAATAGTGCAAGTGTCTGGCATATTTGCAAGGAGAACCATTGCTTATGTCACCCCAAACGAAAAAGTAAAACAAAGCGAAAAAATTGGCACAATTAGATTTGGTTCAATCACTCATTTAACTGTAAAAGGTGATAAGAAGTTTAAAATAAGAGTAAGAAAAGGGCAATGTGTTGAGGCTGGAATAACAGTTTTAGCTGAATTTGAATAAAAGTGATACAATGAACGACAATATTAGTAAACTTTTAGGCAATGTATGGATAAAAAAAATAGCACTTTCGCTTGCAAATTTATTCACTCTGACAAGTTTTGTTCTCGCTACTTTAGGAATAATATTTTCTATCCTTTATTATGATGAATTCCTTAAATGGTTTCCAAAAGTTATAGCTCTTTGCAGTATTCTTGACTTTGCAGATGGAAAGTTAGCAAGAATAGGTGGAGGAAATAAAAAACTGTTAATAGACGTTGATACAATAGTGGATGCAATAGCTTTTGGGCTTTTCCCAGCTATTTTTATTACTACCACTGTAATGAATCTTAACTTGTTTGCAGGTTTTTTAACAGGTTTAGCCTATTTGGTCGCCGTATGGTTCCGCTTATACCGGTTCTACAAAAGAGATCCACTTAGTAAATTATTTTTTGATGGTTTACCCGCACCTTTTGCAGCTATGGTTATTGCTTGTCTTTTTATATTTGTAGGAACTCCACCATGGGCTTACATCATTACTGTTATTGCTATGGCTATATTTATGATTTCAACAACTCCTTTCCCCTCTTTCAAAGGAAATTGGTCGTTATTTGATCTCTTTTGGGTAATAACAACTACAATACTGGTTTTTGCAATATTAGTTCTGCCTTTTGACTTTTTGGTCTATCCTGCATATATCTTATCTTTGTGGATGTTATTTTATCTAGCCTTTGGACCACAATATGCTGAACAATTAGACCAAAAATATATTCCTGAAAGAAATTCGGAAAAGGTAGAAAATTAAAAATAAAAAAAAAGGGAAGGAGAAATCTTATTCTTTTGGCTTTGTACCAATTTTAGCTTCTGCAATTTTCTCGAAACCTAAAGCATTGGACAAAACTGCATCATCAGGAATAAGGACTTCTTCAGGGCTTTTAACAACATCAGCTTCAAAGAAAGCTGTTTGAAGATATCTACCAAAGGTATAAGCTCCTCCACCACAAACTATCACTTTTTCTATCCATGCATCAGGGGGAAGATTGTTTAGAAGTCTATTTGTTTCATCGATAATTACTTCTGAAATACTTGCTATAGCTTGATCTAAAGCTGCACCAATGTCTATTGCTTTTCCACTTACAAGAACAGTTCTTTTTCCTTCTTCAATGGATCTCATTAGATCGAAAGGTCTGATTATTTTACCTGTCTTTTCTTGAATAGCTCTAGCAAGAGCTGTTGTAAGACTGTCGGTAGCTTCTTCAAGTGAACCACTTGCTGCTCTCATCATTCCTCCTTTATACATACAGAGTAAATCAGTTGTACCATGACCAATATCAACAATAACACTATCAACAGCAGTCTTAACACCCATAGTCTTAAGCATACCATAATAGGTTCCATATGG
>CAZEQQ010000577.1:0-1963 GCA_964514425.1 uncultured archaeon | reverse complement strand
AAGCAAAACAAGCTTCAGATGAAGCTGTTATTTTAGCAACGGAAGCTGTAGCTCCTCCTAAACAACAAACTGCCTTTATTTTGGAACCTTTTCAATTAGGTCTAACTATTCATGAAAGTTGTGGTCATCCCACTGAATTAGATAGAGTTTTTGGCTGGGAAGCAGACTTTGCAGGAACATCATTTTTGACTTTAGATAAATTAGGATCAAATTATAAGTATGGATCAGAATTGACCAATCTTATTTGTGACCCAACTATGCCTTACGTTTTAGGACATGAAAGGTATGATCATGAAGGTGTTGCAACCAAACCTTATCACATCATTAAGGATGGTATTTTTGTAGGTTACCAATCTGATCGTCAAACTGCTAAACTTGCAGGATTAGAACGTAGTAATGCTAATGCTAGAATAGCACGTTACAATCGTATTCCTCTTGTTCGAATGAGCAACATCTACTTAGATAATGATCCTGAAGGTCCCAAAGATTTAGATGAACTTATAGCAGAGACACCTGAAGGTATTTATGGTGTTAATTGGAAGAGTCACAGTATTGATGATAAGCGTATCAATTTCCAATTCTCTACCCAAATTGCTTATGAAATCAAAAACGGTGAGATTGTTCGGCCTTTAAAGAATGTTATCTATCAAGCTGCTACTCCTGATTTCTGGGGTGGTTTAGATATGAAAACTAAAGAATGGAGAATTGAAGGGTTAGGACCCAGTTGTGGAAAAGGTGCTCCCGATATGCAAGCGATGTGGGTGAGTCACGGTGGCCCCTATGCTCGTTTCCAAGATGTGACAATTTTTTCAGGGTGATGATAATGACAATAGAAAAACAAAAAGAATTACTCCAAGAGCTGCTTGAAATAGCACTCAAAAGAATACAAGATGCAGGAGCTGAAGGTTATATCAATGCTTCAGTTGGCACACAGTTTGCCTCTCGTTTTTCCAATTCTGAAATTTTACAAAATTATAGTGATCAAACACATTCTTTCGATATCACAGTTGTTCAAAATGGTAATCAACGAGCTACTTCAACTACTAACAATTTCGATAAAACAGCTATTCTTGAACTTGTAGATTATGTAATCAAAGTAGCTAAGGTTGTTCCACCTGATCCTATGTATCCTGGAATAGTAAAAGATAAGCAAAATTATCCTCAACTTTCCCTTAATGACCCTCAAGCAGCTAATATTCAACCTGACAACATGGTCGATAAAATCGAAGAAGCTATAGTTGCAGGAGAAGCAGTAGATAAGAAAGTTGGCGGTGTTTCAGGAAATATTAAATTAGTTGATGGATGGGAATTTTTTGCTTCCACAACAGGTCAAATACTAATGTTTCCTTCAACGTCTATTGGTTCTACCATAAATATTCATGCTGTTGAAGCTACAGATGAAAGTCGTTCTAACAATGTCTTTGGTTCTCGTTACTTTAAAGACTTGAATATGGAAAAAGAAGCAACTTTAGTAGCACAAAGAGCTGTTACTGGTTTAGGTTCTCGATCCATTGACCCTGGAGAATATGAAGTTATTCTTGACCATCAAGCTGTGTCTACTGTTCTCTTCTTTACTTCTTTTGCTACCTCTTCAAGAATGGTCATGAATAGAGCAAGTTTTCTTGCAGATAAAATTGGAGCACAAGTTTTTGACCCCAAATTTACAGTTAGTCATGAACCTCATAATCCTGAACTTCTGAGTTCACGTCCTATTGACGATGAAGGTTTAGCAACAGAAGGGTTCTCTGTTTTTAAACAAGGTGTTTTAGAAAACTATTCTTTCACACGATTAGATGCTGCACGTATGGGTGCTTATGCTAGAGGTACAGGTTTTCAAAGTTGGGGGGGAATGATTGGTTTTCCCTTTGCTATGAAGATGGAAGCAGGCACTTCAAGTCTTGATACACTTATCTCGGAAACAAAGAAAGGGTTATTGGTTACTAATTTCCACTACACTAATTTT
>CAZEQQ010000576.1:0-1969 GCA_964514425.1 uncultured archaeon | reverse complement strand
TGATCCTGGTGGGTTGATAGGTCAATCCAAACTGTTTCTAAACATCCTTGCAGATTTTACACACTCTGAACAAGGATTCAATATAAGTAATACTTTAACAAACACTTTTGAAGGTCAAGATAATTTCGTTGTAAACTCTCTAGGACCAAACAAAGCAGAATTTTTAAATGATTTGACGTATTACAATGCAATGACACAAACAGGAGGTAAGTTTAATCTTGCTTTTGTTGGAATGGGTAGTTTAGATGCGAATGACATTCCATCATTACTTGTGATGAATAACCAGGAAGTAGATGCAGCAGATATAACAAGTTTAGGTTATTTATCAAAACTAAACGTCGTCCTACTCCTATCTTGTTACTCATTGATTAATGGGGCTTTACCTGCTGCTTTTCACAACATAGGTGCTAAAGTAGTTTTAGGGTTTATCAATGAAGTTCCCATGGATATTGCTCAGATACTTATGATAATATTCTCTTCTTATTTGGATCAAGGATATGCTGTAGAACAGGCACATACACACACAGTCGCAGATTATGAAGAAGCAGAATCATTTGAGACATGGTTGGAACCACTACTAAATCCATTAGGTCTTCCTTACATTCTGTCACTAGTTGTGGATTTAGGCTTATTAGGAGCAGCAGGATTTCTCATCAGTTTACTTGGTATAACTGGTGTCTATGTGTTGTTGCTTTTAGGAGTTATGATATTTATTCTCATGTTAATATGGGGTAATCAAACTCTTGGAAATCCATTTTATATGATGGATTATAATGGAGAGCAACTTACTTATATATAGTAAATGAAGAGTGTAAATATGAATAATACCTCTTTCTTTTACTTTTTTAACGATAGAGCAACAAAAATATTCCTTGTGCTTGTATTCATATATCTACTCTTCATTGGGACATTTATCATTTTTCCTCACTTCTATTTACAAAAATTCAAATCTAGTGAAGTAGAATTAATAACAGATACTTCAATCGTTTCATTGACGTATCAAGAATACAATCTTACCCAATCACGTTATGATGCACTTTACAACTATTTATGGGCAACGAACAATGGACAACGAGGGGTCTTATATCAACCAATACGGCAAATGCAATTACTTTATAGTTCATTTCCATTTCTTTCAACCAATATCCTCCATGGTAACATAATACCCGCGTATAAAACACTACTACTTTTGGAGGATTATAATCTTTATTACTCTTTTGCTGAATTTTACGAGTTCATCGAATATATCGTATCTAGATTAGAAAAAGGGATAGAGATAAAAGACTATTTATTGGGTCCTCTCTACTTGTGGGATTATTATCAAATATTAAATCAGTTAGGGATTAGTGATAGGGTTCCTCGAGAGAGATGGATAGAGATGCTACTTAACGCATATAACAGTACTGATGGAACGTTTAGATCATTTTTCTTTGAGCAAGGAGGAACGCAACGGATGGGGGTACAAAGTATTCGGTATTGTAAAAATGCCTATTTTATGTTACGAGAATTAAATGCTTTAGATCGTGTGAATTGGACAAGAACAACGGAGTTTATCCTTCAATTACAACATGAAACTGATAGACTGTTTCAAGAACCCTATGCACTGGGTGCAGGATTTTTAGCTACCAGTGTGGCTGCTTATAGTTTCTTTAATGCTAGCAAGCAATTAGATCTTATAGATACTACTTTTCTACAAGATAGATTCTTGGATTTCTACTATGAGAATTTATTTGATACTGATGCCCAACTTCTTAGTATTCTTTCATTTCTTGTTGATTTTGTATTAGATAATGGTTATGAGATCACTGAATTCTTTCCTTTAATATCTGAAGTAGTTGAAGCAATTTTATATTCTCAAAACCTCCTTTTTGGCGGTTTCCCTTCAACATGGAATAGAAACAACGCTTCAGCAGATTCTTCTTTTGTGACTACTATCCTAAGTACCTATCATGCTATAAAGGTTTTAGAT
>CAZEQQ010000575.1:0-1972 GCA_964514425.1 uncultured archaeon | reverse complement strand
GCGACATAGATATTCCTGATGAAGCTGATATAGCAATCGATGATTTGTTAAGAAAAGCTAAAAGTGATGTTCTTGGGATTATTGAACACTATAAAAATGGAACTCTTGAAAGACAACCGGGTAGAACAGAAAAAGAGACCTTAGAGTCAAAGATAATGGACATTCTATCTAAAGCTAGAAGTGCAAGTTCGGACATTAGTGCGTCATATTTAGATTCTGAAAATGAAGCTTTAATTATGGCAAAAACAGGAGCTAGAGGGAATATGCTTAATTTGGGACAAATGAGTGCTTGTGTTGGTCAACAGGCAGTTCGAGGCCAGCGTATCCAAAGAGGATATCGTGATCGAGTATTACCTTTTTTCAAACCAGATGATTTATCAGCAGAAGCTCATGGCTTTGTCGATAGTAGTTTTCGAAAAGGTTTAAATCCTATTGAATTTTTCATGCATGCTTGTGGTGGTCGAGAAGGACTTGTAGATACAGCTGTTCGTACCTCACAGAGTGGATATATGCAACGACGTTTGGTTAACGCTTTGCAAGATATTTCTTCTTGTTACGACAATACTGTTCGTAATGCAGCAGGTGAGATTATTCAATTTGTTTTTGGGGATGATAATGTTGATCCAGCAAAGAGCGATCATGGAAAAGCGGTTAACATAGGTTTAGTCGTCAACAAAATACTCGAAACCTTTGGAGATGAAGATGAAGATGAAGAAAATGAAGCAGATGAAGAATTGGAGGAATAAAAATGGTTAATTATCTAAATAGTGCCCAAATAAATCAACGATTAAAAAAAGCACAATCTCAAGATAATATGTTTCTTTCAAATACTGTTATTGAAGAGATCAAAAAAGAATTGAAAGGAAAGAAAGTTACACGCAAAAAATTAGACTTAATTGTAAAAGAGATTGTTAACAGTTTCAGTTTTGCTCAAATTGACCCAGGTAGTGCAGTTGGTACAGTTGCTGCTCAATCTATTGGAGAACCAGGTACACAAATGACACTCCAAACTTTTCACTATTCTGGTGTTGCAGAGATGTCTGTTCTTCGTGGATTACCACGTTTAATCGAGATATTAGATGCGCGAAAAAATCCTAACACTCCAGTTATGAGAATATATCTTGATGAGATTTCTGAGAAAGAAGAAGAATTAGCAAAGCAAGTCTCTAGAAGGATTGAGTTAACAACCATCAATAACATAGCCTCTAGCATCAATCATAGTTTTTCAGAAGGTTTAATTCGAATCAAACTTGATCAAGACTTCTTAAAGGATAAAGGAATAGATATGGAAACTGTTATTCGTAAGGTGAAATCAAAAAGAAAAGAAGTTAAGGTTGAAGAAGATAAAGATAACGAAAACACAATTACCATTACCCCCCTAAAAGAGCTTAAATTCAGTGAATTACCAAAACTTGCTGAAAAGATTCGTGAGATTCCTATTAAGGGAATTAAGAATGTTGCAAGAGTAGTTGTCATTAAAGGGAAAGATGAAAAATATTATCTTCAAAGTGAAGGAAGCAATTTTAGCGAATTACTGCGAATTCCTGGAGTAAATCCCACCAGATGTTACACAAGTGACATCAATCAAATTCAAGAAACATTAGGGGTGGAAGCAGCAAGAAATGCACTCGTTCGTGAGTCTCTAGCAGTTATGAAGGAACAAGGTCTTGATGTAGACGAAAGACATGTTATGTTAGTTGCAGATATTATGACACACACAGGAGAAGTACTACAAATCGGTCGTCATGGTATTTCAGGTAAAAAAAGTTCTGTCTTTGCGCGAGCGGCATTTGAAGTTACAGTAAAGCACCTATTAGACGCTGCAATAAGAGGAGAATATGACCCATTAGAAGGTATCACAGAAAATGTTATTGTTGGTCAAACTATAGCATTAGGTACTGGAATTGTGGATCTATCAATGTCTCCAAATTATACAGAGTTTAGTAAGAAAGAAAAAAACACTGATTAATCT
>CAZEQQ010000574.1:0-1996 GCA_964514425.1 uncultured archaeon | reverse complement strand
GCTCGTATCTTTTACATATACTATGAATAGTTTTGTTTCTTCTTTCCCTTCTGCTCTTCTTAGTATTCTTCCTAACGATTGAATTCTCTGTATTTTTGATGATGATGATGCCATTATTATTCCTATGTTTGTTGTTGGAATATCTACTCCCTCTACTAATGCTTTTGCTGATAACAATACTTTTGTTTGATTATTCCTATAGAGTTTCAATCCTATTCTGTTTAATGATGACGGAAATCCTGAGTGGTATATGCTCACTTCTGGTGAGTTCAGTTCCACGTAAAACCTATTTATTTCGTTTATTAATTCGTGAAATAGTATTATTTTGTCCTTTTTTGTTACTTCTGAGATAATACTGTTACTCTTTTTTCCTTCTTTTTCTTCTTTCTTTATTACTTTCTCCACTATTCTTTTTGTTATATTCTTCCTATTTGTTGCTCTATAAACTAATCTTTTTCTTTCACTTATTTTGCTGTAATATCTATCTATTAATGGATCGTATTTTTCTTTTCTTATTTGTTGTAGAACACCATGAATGTTAGCTTTTTGGTTTCTTATTTTCGGATATTTGTACTTTAGTCCTTTTATTATATTTGCTATCTCCTTTGTTATCTTTTCATATTCTATTTTCTCTTGGTTTGATAGCATTACTGCATAATTATGTATATTGTATTTTGGTATTATTCCGTCTTCAAATGCGTCTTTATATGTGTATGTTCCTATTATTCTCCCCAATTCTTTTTCTATTACTTCTTCAAATGCATTATCCATTTCCCTTTCTGGTGTTGCTGACAACCCCAAACTGTATTTTCTATTTGTTTTGTATATTTTTCTAAATTCTTTTGCCCCTGATTTATGACACTCATCTACTATTAGCAAGTTTTCTTTCATATTTTTCGTTAGTTCTTCTATATAATCGTTCTTTATTGCTGAATTTATTACCAATATGTTTACTCTCTTCTCATACCCCTCATCATTATAATCTCCTCCCTTTAATGCTATTTCTTCTGGTATTATCCCCATTTTTTCTACTATGTTATCATACCATTGTTCTAGCAGTACTATTGTTGGCACTACTATTGTTACTGTTAAATCTTCTTTTTCCTCTTTCATTTTTTCTATTATTGCCATTGCTAGATGTGTTTTTCCTGCTCCTGTGATAACTTTTGCAATCCCTCTTTTCTTTTCCATCCAATTTTGTAGGAATGTTTTTTGCCACTCATACAGTTGATCCTTTAATTTCCATTTTGATTTACTTGCTTTCTTTACTTTTGTTTCTTTTTTCCTTATTGCTCTTTTTAGATACTTTTCGAACGTTTTTTGCTCTTTTATTATATCGTTTCTAAATTCCCTTCTTGGTAAATATGCTTTAACTGTTAAATGATACAACTCTCTAAATTTTTGTTCAGGTATTTTTCTCCTTTCCATCCTCTGTAACAGATTCAATAATACTCTCTGATTTGTCCTTGCATAATATATTACATCTTGTTTTTTTCTCTCTCCAAAACTTATCTTTCCTTTATCGTAGTTTACAACCTTGCATAAACTTAATACACTCAATATTTCTGATAAATACCTCCTAATTGTTGGTATATTTACTATTTCGTAATTGTCTTTCTTTAGCAACTCATATAATTCACTTAATTTTACTGTTTCTTTCTTCTTTTCTTCAATTTCTTTTTCTAGGATCTCATACAAGTCAGGTAAAAAATAAGCCCATTCTAGGTTCCTTACTAAACAATCTAATAGAAAATTTTCATATTTCGTTTTTCTTTCAAGATAATTTTCTGACAATTCCGTTACTTCTACTATCTCATTTTTTAGGTCGACAAAAGAATATGTGTTCAAACTCCCAAGATATCTTCCAGCTGTTGATTCTTTTACTTCTTCCCCCAACAAATTTGATAGCAACACTACTGCTTCTTTTCTGTTCATTTTTTTGTTTCTTATTTCAGTTAGAAAAAGAGATAATTTGTCTTCTTTTGCAAGCAATGGA
>CAZEQQ010000573.1:0-1996 GCA_964514425.1 uncultured archaeon | reverse complement strand
CAAGATGAAGAGAGTAAGAATCTATCATTGAAGATAGAACTTTTGAGGGTAAAGTATTACATGCAATAGCTGTATTAAGACAGTTATGTATAATTGTTCCTCTTACAGCTACATAAGGAGAAGGAATTTCTCCAATTACTTCATTCAAGTAAAAACTTCTAGGGCAGAAAGACAATGAAGATATTCTTGATGAATCTAATAAAATATCTGGATCTACAACAATTATTGCTTGTTTTCCTGCTGAATAATAGGTAGAATCATCAGATTTTAATTCCTCTGCATTTATTATGACTAATTTAGTATAAGGTTCTAGATAACTTGAGATTATATTCCAAGGCTCCCATAAATTAACATTAAATGTCCCTTCATCCTTCTCCACAAGAATCGTGGAGCGTGGGTTTTCTCCTTCTTTCTCTGAAATAGTTTTAAGATAGACACAACTGAAATATTCCATTCTAATTGATTAGTGTAATTAACTAAATAAAGTTACTGAAAAGAATCTGTAGTGAAGCGTTTATAAAGAATTACACATTGATTCCGATAGATGTGTCCAGAAGTTGTCATTAACAGTGAGATTTACGAAGATTTTTTAAAAAAAGAAGCATTTCGTGCGAAGGAAAGTTTGTTTATTATGACAGGATCTGCAACCGATTTTCGAGTAGAACTAACTTCAACAAAATCATATAAATTATCTAGAGTGCTTTATACTCTACAAAAAACTATTGATGTTAAATTAATTTCAGGTCAAGATGAAACAAAATCTACTTTAATTCGTAATATTAAAGAATTAAACCCTAATATCGTTACTTGTTGTCCTAGAGTTCATGGTAAAGTCATTCTTGTTGACTTTAAAAAAATGTATATCGGCTCGGGAAATCTTACAGCTCGTGGAATGGGAATTCTAAAAGAAGATCGAACAAATTGGGAAGTTGGAGTGCTTCTTGATGAAGTGAAGGAAGTCCTTAAAGTTGTTAAACTCTTTCAAAGTATTTGGAGAAGAGAACATTGTCAGATTTGCGATTATAAAGGAGAATGTAACTATAAAACAACAAAAATCAGATAAAAAGTTATAATGTTTTTTCAATAATTTTTAACTCTTCAGAAGGAGTTTTTAGTGATATAAAATCTTTCTCTTTTACATAAAGCATTATTATAATCACTGAGAAAACCATAATACTAGATGTAATTAAAAGTAAAACTTCTAGACCAAATACGTTCATATTACCAATATTCCATTGTTTTGGTCTAAAGTAATCGTATAATATACCTCCTACTATAGGTCCAAATATCGCCCCTGAATTGAAGAACATTTGTACATTCCCAAATTCCAAACCACGTTTAGATTCTTCAACACAGTCTGCTTGTAAAGCATTAAAGGCGGGTTGATTAAATTGAGCGATGATTTGTCTAATTATGAACAACAATAAAACAAATGATACAGCCATTTCAATTCCTAAAGGTAAAAGGAATATTCCAGCGAGAAATCCTGTAATAATAACTATTGCTTTTTTATTAGTTTTATCTGCTAAATATCCACCTAGCGGATTAAAGAGTACAGCAGCTATACCAGAAATACCGAATATAATACCTATCAATTCTATAGGAAGGTAATACTGCTCATTTAAAAATAATGGAATAACAGGAAAAACTAACGAGAACCCAAAGCCATTTGAGAAGGCCATAATAAAAATTGCTTTTAAACTAGGTGTTCTATATTGCCAAAATGCTGGTTTTAAAAATGAAGGAACGGCTACACGAATTTTTACTGTTGCCACTATAGTTAATTTTGAAGCGACCCAAATTTCATAGAGAGACATTTTAGCTGTAAGAGTTTTTGGATCTACTACAGTTACATTAAAAATAATAAATGCTATCAGTGCTAACCCACCCATTAACATAAACGTTATACGGAAAGCGAGTAGCTCTGTTGCTACAAATAGTTTTGTTAATGAAAATAAACCTGCACCAACAAAAGGTCCTAAAGACCAACCAAGAG
>CAZEQQ010000572.1:0-1998 GCA_964514425.1 uncultured archaeon | reverse complement strand
GACCTTATTTTTTCTTTCCCTAATGCAACTATATCACGGGCCTGGTCAGCTTTTAGCATAAAAGCTGAACCCATAAATACTACAACACCAATTGCAAATTCAATAAGAATCCAAATAAACTGATTTATTTTTCTTATTTCAGTTATATCAGCTTGGAAAATTGATGGCATTACAAATCTTTCTAAAAAGAAAATTATAATACCCATAATCAATGCACTTAAAATAGATTTAAATATAATAGGTATATTTCCTCTGAAACTATATGATTTTATTCTTGTCTTAAACAATAGTGAGAGAAATACTAACGTTAACACACTTGAAAAAGAGAAAGCTAAAGGTATACTGAATATGCCTATATCGGTAGTATTAAGTAGTGTGAAAGCAATTATATAATTAAAAACAACACCTATAAGGCTTCCCCAAAATGGAATTATTGAATTTTTTGTTGAAAAATAAACTCTATACATTATTGTTATTATACATTGCATAACTAATCCCAATGAATATCCTATTAAAAGCATAGATGCAAGTTCAATTCCTTTATTATCAATTGTTCCAAAATTAAACAGCACCTGTATAAGTGGTTTACTTAACACTGAAAGTCCAACTGCTGACGGTATAGAAAGAAACAATACCAGTCGTAGTGATGAATTAATTTTGAATATAACTTCTTTAACTTTATCGTTTTCATAAACAGCTGAAAGCGATGGCAGCATTGCAATACCAATAGCTTGTGCAATTATTCCCAAAGGCATCTGCCAGGTCTTGTTTACAAGTTCCAGTGCTGTAACAGACCCCACATCAAAAAAGGCTGTGAAATGTCTTGATACCATAAGACTTACTTGGACAAGCATTGATGTAAGTAAAGATGGTACAGCTAAGACTATTAGAAGTTTAAAATCAGATTCTCTTGTTTCAATAACAGGTTGGTAATTGTGCTTGAAATGCTTGAAGCTAAAAGCAAATTGCAGTATAAAATATAAACCAGCACAAATAACTATACCTAAAACAACTTTATTTACACCATAATCATCTGTAGGATCATTGTTGCTGAAAACAGCTATACTTATTATTGAAGCAAGATTATATAAACACGGTGCAAAAGCTGGAACTGCAAATTCATTATATGAATTCATAACTCCGTTACATAATCCAGCTAACATCATAAAAAAGGCTATTGGCATAAGTGTCTTTGTAAGCTGAACTGTAAGCAGGATAGTCTGTTCATCATATCCTGGAACCAGCATGTTCACTAGAGGCTCAGCAAAAATAACTCCCAAAATAACTACAACAAACATAATTATGGAGATAAGATTCATAAATGAACTTATTGAACGCCAACCTTTTTTTTCCTCTCCTTTTGCAACATATCCAGCTAAAACTGGTATTAAAGAAGATGCAATAGCTCCACCAATAAGCATTGAATACATTAAATCAGGTATCTGAAAGGCAGCATTATATGCATCAGTAACCTTGGACAATCCTCCCATTCTTATAGGAATTAGTACCGTCCTAACAAATCCCAGTACTCTACTAAGCAATACTGATGTCATAATTAGAAAAACTGTACTTTTAAACCTTGATTCCTTCAATATTTATCCTTTCAAAAGAGCATATTTTCTTAATATATTCATAGCATGAATGCACGAGTAATAACGTATTTTCTCCCTGTTTCCAGAAAAGGTATACTCATGAAATTCATCTTTATCATTCGTGCTTAATCCAATATACACACGACCGACTGGCTTTTTATCTGTTCCACCCGAAGGTCCTGCAATTCCCGTTATTGATACACCAACCTCTGAATTAAAGATTTGTCTTACTCCTTTGGCCATTTCAATAGCAGTCTGACTGCTTACTGCGCCATATTTGTCAAGAGTTGACTTTTTAACAGAAAGTATAGATGATTTAATTTCATTAGAATAAGCAACAACAGAACCGTTATAAACTTTTGATATACCTGATATATCTGTAATCATTTCAGATAACTTTCCACCT
>CAZEQQ010000571.1:0-2004 GCA_964514425.1 uncultured archaeon | reverse complement strand
AGTTCTAATTGTGAGTGTTTTACAAGTACTATTCGTAGTTTTTCAAGGTCCTTTAATCGGATTGATTATAATCTCTAGCTTCCATTTTGTTTTAGATGCTTTCTTTTTTATATATTTTTATCAAGAAAGAGTGGGGTCAATTCTCACATGGAGGTATTGCAATCATACAGCTAAAAAGCTACTATCCTATTCATGGCCATTAATTGTAGCTGGTTTCTTAGTTGCCATTCATAGGAAATTTGATCAATTAATTATAAACTCTGTTCTAGGAGAAATAGAACTCGGTTATTACTCAACTGCAGTCAATGTTTCACAAGCTGGTTATTTTCTGCCAACGGCTATTTCTACAGCAGTTTACCCAGCCATCATTAACGCTAAGCAGAAGGATAAAGAGTTGTACGCTGAACGATTAAAGATTCTTTACGGTTCCTTCTTGTGGGGGAGTATAATAGTCGCACTCACGATATCATTTTTGTCAAGACCTATTATAGCTGCAATTTTTGGCGATAACTTTATACCTGCTTCGGAAGCATTGTCAATTCATATATGGTCATATGTTTTTGTCTGTATAGCCACAGCCACTGGAAACCAATTATTTGCGGAGAATAGAGTAACTTTTCTATTATTAAGAAATTTTATTGGAGCGTTTGTTGGAGTATTGCTCAATTTAATTCTTATCCCTTACTTGGGTATAGTTGGGGCAGCCATAAGTTCGGTAATAACTAATCTATCAATAAGTTTATTTAGCTTACTTCTATTTAAAGATACTCGTGTAATTTTTTATAATATTTTTCAATCATTAAATCTAATAGCTACCGTTAGAAAATTAAATTAATATGAAAAAGATTGGAATTCTGACCTTTCATCATGGTTACAATTTTGGAGCTACGCTTCAAACTCACGGAACTTACAAATTTTTAGAGCAAGAGGGCTATAAACCAGTAGTTATCGATTACATTAACACCAAGCATCATTGTGCTCATATTAAATCAAAGCTTTTCAGAAAAAACATTACATTAATTTTAAAGAACTTGGCTGTAATGAGAAAATTTGAATCATTCAAATCTAACTGGAATTTATCAAAACGCGCATATGACATCAGTCAAATTGATTTTACGTATTTTTCAGCAGTTGTTTTTGGCAGTGATGAAATTTGGAATCTTAATAATCCATTTATTGGAACTGACTATAGTTATTTTGGAAAAAGAGTTCAGTGTCCTCTAATAGCTTACTCGCCTAGTTCTGGTAATAGCATAAGTTTAACGGCTAACAGAGAAATTAGGGCTCTATTAAATTCTTTCACCAATATAAGTGTTAGAGATGAGAACACACGTGAAGTGGTCCGAAACCAACTTGGAAAGAAGGTACCGATAACCGTTGATCCGATATTCTTAACAGGACTAGATCTCGCTGGGGGTGAATGCAACAAAAATAACTTTATTCTGTACTATGGTTCAAATCCATCATCGAGGGTAATAAAGGAAATAAAACACTTTTCAAGAAAAGAAAAGAAAAAAATAGTTGCAATTGGTTATTCCAATCCTTGGGCTGATATTAACCTTATAAATCTTGCAATTGAAGATTTTGTAGAATTCTTTAAAAAAGCAGATTTTGTTGTCACAACATCATTTCATGGGGTAATGTTTTCGCTAAAGTTCAGAAAGCAATTTTATGTTCTTTCAACAGCCTATAAGTTCAATAAAATTCACTATTGGCTTAAACTTCTTAATATCGATTACAGAATGATTATCCAAACCGAAAATAATATTCCACTAACGAGCCTTCCCCCAATTGATTATCATAAGGTGAGCAAAAGCTTGAACATCGAAATAATTAAGTCTCAAAATTATTTATTAAAATCTTTATCAAAGATATGAAGAAAGTTAAGTTATTTTTGCTAATTATCAAACATGCACTTAAATGTTTTTACTACGGAATAAAGGACGTCTTTGTATTCATTAGATATGGATTTGTCACTGGGGCACCAATGAGTTTTGAAAATCT
>CAZEQQ010000570.1:0-2012 GCA_964514425.1 uncultured archaeon | reverse complement strand
AAATATCTTAGTGATAGCTAGTTTTGCAATTATTCCACATCTAAAAATTTTTACATATACTTTCAAAGTTAATTTCTTTCCTCCACATGAAGAAATTAACGATATAGAGGTTAACGATTTAAGTTACAACTCTCTTGATTTTAGTTTGTTCTTCTATCTGACAGCGTTGTTAGTAGCAGTAGTATTCTTACTAAGTAAATTTACTCCTCGAAAAATGGGTCTAATGTATTTATTATTAGCAGGGAAGTTCTTTGCAATGTTTTTTATAGATTTAGTAATTTTTCACTTTCAACTCTTTCTATCTCTTTGGACTGTATTTTCAATGTGGGCAGGAAGTAATTCTGTGAGTGTGGAATACAATCTTTACGCTTTGGCTTTGATGGTCGGAATAGTCTTAATATTTCTGCTCAATAGTTTCTTGCTACTTTTTACTCCCAGAAAATGTTTTACCCTCTATAAACAAAATAACTACTCAAAACCTTTCCTAACATGGGTGAATATCTTTTCCCTAACTGCAGTGTTCACCTTTACTACGATTAGAATAATTATGGAATTTGCAGAAATCTTGTCTATAGAAATCAAACATTATTCGGTATATATCATAAATTATTGGGGAACGTTTGATTTCATGAAAACCATCCCATTTTACGTTTTGTTACTCCTTATTATCTTACTCCTTCGGATAATAAAAGAACCACAAGCAGAGCAAGCTAGCAATGAGCTAGAAGAAAAACAAAGTTCACAAAAGTTACACGCACTTCAAGAACAAACAGAAAGCGCAAAGAAAGTGAGAATGGCAAGAATAGTAAAACACCAAAATAAAATAATCATAGGAATATTGATCCTAATATGGGTCGTATGGCTGTGTTTTGTCAGTTCAATGAGTTTAACTGATCGGATGGTTAATCACTCAATAAATTGGATACATGGCTATTACATATCTAGTTCTCAATACAGCCTTAATGAGTTTTACCTATTATTCTTTGTCACTTTTGCACAGATACCATTTATAGCCTTGTTAATAGGCTTTACAATGATAAAAGTATATAAAACATTCATAGCTCCAAAAATGAATAAATTCGCATTTATCTCCAAGTTAAAACAAAAAATAGCCACTCTAAAAGCTCCTAAACTTCTAAAATTTGTAAGTGCAACACAGATAGTGTTTCTTCTCTGTGTAGCAATAATACCTATAAGCATTAGTAACTATTATCAAGCATTCCCATACTTTATTCCCTCAACTGACCCTTCCGGAACATTTGGATTGAATGCTTATATCGAGAGAAATATAACGATAACACATTCTGAAATATATGCTAACGGCTCTTTTACACTCAACTTTACAATGAGTACTCATTACCATAATTTATTCGAGAATATAACGTTGAATGAAATTTTTATGGATCAAGAGTTTATCTACGCGGGTTTCGCTATTAACTCCCTGCTGATAGATTCGAACAATAATAAGACTCTTGACGAGATCGTTCTATTCCAAAATTTGACACGGTTTTCTGGACCATCACATATAAACTTTAATTATAGCTTCTATGAAAACAGTGTTGTTGTTCTTTATAGTGCTGATGGGTTCTATTCTCTATCAGGTATAACTAATTCTACTTTTATACAAGATACAATGATAGGAATTGCCTTAGGAAAAGCAAATTGCAATTATGCGCCTACAAATGCTTATCTTCTATCTAATACCTATTATGTGGAAATAAGGGATTCTTGATCTATTTATTTAGATTTAAGTCCCTCTACATTTTTTACAGGAATATTTCTCAATTTACTAATGTAAAAGTATTAAAAATAAGGAAAATGAAAAATAGAAATAACATTTAAAACGTCACTGTGTAAAAATTACAAAATGATTAATAATAAATTAGCACAGTCTGGGGTAGAATTAGGAGAGATAGGGTTAGGAACAGAACATTTTGCACGTGGTGTCAAACAAGAAAAACAAGAAAAACAAGAAAAACAAGAAAAACAAGAAAAACAAGAAAAACAAGAAA
>CAZEQQ010000569.1:0-2013 GCA_964514425.1 uncultured archaeon | reverse complement strand
ATTAATGTCCAAACAAAACCAGTATCGGTCCATTGTCGTTCTACTATACCTCTTTCTACTAATTCTTTTCCGGCCATGATAACATCGCCCCCTGATGAACAGCCTGAGCACACATCAGGGAATAAGTCACGCATAGCTAAAATTTCTTTTGTTGTTGCAATGTTTTTTTGTTTTAGAATTGCTAGAACACATTCTATATTTCGTTCTTTAGAATCTGACATTGGTTTCAAACTACGAAAGAGATAATGTAATTTAAAGTATTCTGTTTAGTAACTAGTGAAGAAAAAATAAAGAAATAGTTGAAAATTAAAAATAGAGAGTTGCATAGTTAAGTGCGCTTGTTCTGATTGCCTTAACTATAAATTTTAGATTTATTCAACTATTACAATTCTTTCAGTGTCTTTTTCTAATTCTTCCTTACAAATTTCTAGTATTTTCTTTACTTTTTCAACAAATTTTGAGGAGATGATGCCATTGTTCATAAGTGAATTCAATACATTAGTATCAATGATTTGCACTTCACCTTTTTGTTTTGCGACCATTAAGCCCAAGTCGATGTAACGAATAAAACCACCATTATATAATTCAACGGGAGCTACGACTTTAACATGTTCTCCAACAAGAGTGCTATTTCTTGTTATTTTTGTATGTAACGTCCAACTTCCTTCTTTTGTAATTACTTCAGAACTATCTCCACTGAAGATATTTTCTTCAATTCCTTGATGTGTACCTCTAGAAGAGCGAAAACTTCTTCTTGCTATTAAGAAGTTATTATCCCAAGTTATTTGTCCAATTACTTTATCTCTTGAAGGTGAGGTTAATCTATACTCTTGAGAATGGAGTAGTGCATTATCGGGAAAGTCTTTTGCGATAATCATTTCTTTAAGGATTTTTGACACTGTTTCTCGATCCACATATTTTGTCATAATTTCTGCAAAAGAAGTTGTCAGTGCTAATTCAGGAGAGTATGACATGAACCAGTAATAGTCGGGTATTGTAGGATTAAATTTGGTTCTTTCAACAGTTAATTGTGCTTTAGCTTCTTTATCAAAAAGCACATGTGCAACACTATGTCCTGGTTGAAGTATTCCAGGGCCATAGGATGAACCGGAAATAATAAAATCTAATTCTTCTGATTGTCGCACTAAGTTTTCGATGTCAGCTTGAATTTCCTCATCGGAGGAAGTGACAGCACTTGTTCTCATAATTAAACCTGAGTTATGAGGGCGCAATTTTTTCCCTAATTCAAAAAGTCTATCACGGTCATCTTTTGGAAGTTTTCTAGATACACGAACGAACTGTGCATCACGTTCTAGAATTACTGTTTCACCAGCAAAATGAATTGTTGTTGCACAAACAGGTAATTGATCTTCTAGAATGTTTAGTTCTTTGATTTGAACTACAACTTTTTCACCTCTACGATAACGAGGCCCAAAGAGTATTGCGTCAATATTTTCCCCTATATCAACAATGTTAAGATTTTTTTCACTGTTAACATGCACAATTTGTCCATTATAGACTGCATGAAGTTGGATCGGGTGTTTTAAAATGATAGAATTAGGAACTTTGTTATGTAACTGTGAAGTGATTTTTTCTACATATTCTTCATCAGCTTCAATAGAAATTCCATATCCATTCATTATATCTTTTATTTCAATGTCATAAGGTTCAATTTTTTCTTCAACATTAAATAGTTTTGACTGCTCAGGAGTAGGTTGAACTAGTTTATATCCTACTTCATCAATAATTATTTTAACAATAGGAATATCGTATACACTTCTAACCCTAAATGATGGATTACCCATAATAATCACCTATAGAAACCCATAGATTGCTATCAATAAAAACTTAATGAAGAGGAAGAAATAAAACAAAAGTGTGTATATATTTAAAGTGTAAGTTCTTTTCCTATGAAAGCCTACTCAAAGCTAACTATAAAAGAACGAATGTTTTTTAATATGAAATAAAAAAAGAAATTAAGGTACATATAATGAAAGTGTTTATTTTAACTGA
>CAZEQQ010000568.1:0-2019 GCA_964514425.1 uncultured archaeon | reverse complement strand
TCACTAGCTTGAATATAGTAGTAAATCGTTGTCCCAATTCCATACGGTCCTAATGTTGTAGAATATGTTGAACCACTAGCTGACATAGTAACATAAGTCCAACTTCCTGTTCCTATTTTGTAATATAGTCGTACATAACTAATTCCACTTGGGTCTGTTACTGTTGCTGAAAAATTAATAGTATCGTTGTTTGAAGGCTCATTAGGTGTCAGTTGAAAATTAGAAATTGATGGTCCTGTTGTATCTATAATGAGATTCCTAACTGTGCTCCAATTGCTCAATGTACCCGCATCATTCATTGCTCTTACACGCCAATAAAATGTACCCTCATAAAAATTACTCACAGTCACACTTACACTTTCACCCCAAAGTTCGTAAAATGTAGATGAAAAGTTACTCTGAGCTGACACTTGAAAGTTATAGTAGTTACAATTTGTTACTGAATTCCATTGGAAGTACATAGAAGTTTCTTTTGTTAAATGACCGTTTGAAGGACTAACTAAAGTTGGAGCTGAGGGAACACTCGTGTCTATAGTTAGACTCCAAACCGAACTCCAATTGCTCCAATTATAATATGCATCTCTACTACAAACACGCCAATACCACGTATTATCACTAAGGGAAGAAGTAGGTGTAAAAGATGTGCTTGCTATATTATCATTATTTATAACTATTGTTGTGAAATTACTATTAGAAGAAACTTGTAAATGATTCCTTTCTGCATCCCATGCAGCCTGCCATGAAAATGTTGGTTTATTGTTATTAATCTTTATCCCATTAGATGGTGAACTTAATGTAGGAACAGCAGGAGGTGTAGCATCAATTTGGAATTTATTGTTATCCCAAAAAATACCACTAATAAGACCTTTAATTAAGTTGTTTTCTCTATAGTTATAAAGTCCGTAACCTGCTGCATAATATCCGCTGATAAGGCCCGAAACAGACCCTAAATTAAAGTGTCTTGATTTTGTTGAAGTACCTTTATTTACTAAAGCATTAGCATCATTACTTGAATCATTCCAGATGTTGTTATTTGGATCCTTGATTGAAAAGCCTAACCATACTGTTTGTGTATTTAAGAAGTAATTAGTTATAGAATATGTAACGTAAATATTTTCTGAGGGACCATAAATACTTTTGTTGACAGTAATTGAGTTAACAACTATAGGTTTAATCTCTAAGGAATAATTACCAGTGCTACTACCAGAATTAATTACAACATAAGTAGGTCCTGTTGAGTTAAAATAGTCATTGTTAAATATTGCAAATTTACTCGCTGTTGTTGTGCTATTTGATCCTACTATATTTTTATTATTATCATAAACTATTATAGAAAAATTATTAGATGATTCTCCAGCTAATAAATATCTTAACTTAACATTCACAGGCGACCAGAAAAAGTAAAAGTGACTATCATATGTATTTGTAAATCTTCCTGAAACTTCAGTGTCTCTTCCTCCTAATCCATTAGTGCTTGCATAAAGCGTTAATGCTTTATCCAAACTCGTTGTCTGATTACCATCGAATAAACCTCTCCCATTTGAGCTTGACCAAGATAAATCATAAGTACCACTACCATCGATTCGCTTCACTTCAATTAATAAACTACCATGAGCTTCAACTTGGGTATATACTATCTGTTGATTTTCTCCCATTCCATAATTCATTGAGCTATCTATCAATCCTCCAGCTTGAGTATATAGAAACAAATGTAAAAATGCTTGACTAGGAACATTCAGGTTTATAGTTATTGTGTCCCCTGTCCAGAATTGATGTATATAATACCAATGGCTTCCTGAACTTATGAAATGAGCTGTTCCACCTACTCCCAATTGTCTTGCAGTTGATTCAGATGTTGCAGGTGTATTTACTGCTTGAATGTACATATCTGCACTCTCACGTTCTGATGCTTGAAATGATAAATTATCATTAGCTTCAACGAAATCTTCAATGGGGGCAAATTCAGTGAGCTCTTTTTCGATTAGTTGTGAAACTAGTGTATCATTCATCGAATTGTTT
>CAZEQQ010000567.1:0-2022 GCA_964514425.1 uncultured archaeon | reverse complement strand
TTAATTGAAAAGAATGAGAGATTAGTTGAGAGAGAGGGCGAGATTGTTTATGCGTACCATGTTTCTAACAGAATAATTTGGGGTATAACTGGAAATATTTTAAAAGAGCTCCTCTCAATTTTGAAATCCTTGTAAAAGTGACCAATAATTTCTTTAATGATTTTGTAAAAAACATTTTATGTTTGACAGATTAGAATTGAGCACCGAATTATCCAAATATTGTGTATCTATCACACCTATTTTTGCACTAACTGGAACAATTTCTGACCCTCAAGGTCTTATTATCCATAAATATCTTACCTTATCAGATAATAACATTATTTTAACTATTGATAGAAAAGAGATTCCTGAAGAATTAACCTTAAATATCTTAAGAAAAGGATTCGACAATCTTATTATCCAAACATTTGAAGAAAATTTTGCTTATCCTCATCTAATTGAGAGCAAGTCAATTTCTGCTCCCGGATATGAGCAGTCTATACTAACTTTTGAAGCGAAGAAAGAGAGAATTATAGAAAAAATAGGTGAAGAATCAATAGTACTTTACAAATTGGTTAGAGCTGAAGGTGTAGCAGGATTAGATCCTGATTTCAACGATGCGTCTACACTCTCTAAAACGATGGAAGTTATGGCTATTTCTCCTGTAGACTACTTCTATGCTTTAAGGAAGACCAAGAAATTATGATGTATTAGCAGAACTTTATGTTTTGATTTATTTAATAAATCTTCTTCCTATTTTGCGTATAGGACATTCCTTTTTCTCTTCTTTTTGTTTAAGACTATTAATAAATTTTAAATAATGTTGAAAGCACTTCAATTTGATGTCAAAATGCAAAAAATCGGATGGATTGAACAGAGTTAAAAATCACTATATCCAAGAAGACGAGTCTGAACAAAAAAATAATGAACTAAAAACAGCCCATATCCTTGATCGTCCCTCCAAAAATCAGAATCTTTCTTATTTTAACACTACAGATGTAAAAGAAAAAATTAAAGAATTTTCTGATTCTTATTTTGAAAAAATGAAAAAAGATGTGAATAAAGAAGAATCTGAAGAGTTTGAATAAGCACCATACAGAATTATGTAAAAACTTATATTCTACTATTTTGGTTGTATTTTGTTGAGAGTGTTTCTATGTCCTCAGAATTCGAAAAACTAGCTGAAACTGAATTCATTAGTGTTAATGATTCAGGAGACGAAAAGATTCGTGCTCATAAATTGTTAAAAGATGAACATGCTCCCGTATTAGTTCTTGTATTAGGTCTTAATTCGAACAGTTTAGCTTGGGATGATTTTCTTCTTTATATGAATAAATCATACTCAGTCTATGTTATAGAAACAAGAGAAAAAAAAGCTACAATTACCACAAATAAGACCACTTTTCACCAAGACAACTTTGCATCAGATATAGCAAAAGCGATAAATTATTGGGGACTAGAGCATTATATTCTCTTTGCTTCAAGTATGGGGGCAGCTTTCACTCTACATGCTTTAACAAAGGATTTGATTAAACCAGATCGCATATATCTTATTGGTCCAGTTTTACGTTTAGAAGCACCTAAATTTGCCATATATGCAGGAATGCTGATTACAAAATGTTCATGGAGATTCTTCCTTAAACCTTTTGCCAAGTTCTATATCCGAAATTTCCACACTCAAAGAGATCAAAAAGAGCAAAGTGAGAAGTACATTGGTTATTTAGAAAATGTTGAACCCACAAGAGCAAGAAAAACAACCAAGGGACTAAAAAATTTCTTAATCACTGAAGATGAACTAAGAAAAATTAAACGTAAATGTATATTGATAGGAGCAGAAAAAGATAAAGCTCACCATGCTTCAATAACACGTCATATTCATTCTGTTTTAGAGGATTCTGAGTATTATGATTTAGGAGATAATATTTCTGCTCACAGTCTTCCTTTAGCACAACTTGCGGAAGAATTAGAGGAGAAATATAAAAAAGGAGAAACTATAGGACACTGATTTTTAAAAAGTGTGGTCTTTATATAAAGAAGTGATGT
>CAZEQQ010000566.1:0-2031 GCA_964514425.1 uncultured archaeon | reverse complement strand
GTTCTAAACCATCTTCTGTATTCCAAAGAGTACTCTCGCGATATGCCCTCTCTAGAAAAATTTTTGGACTGGGGAATTGATTACATTGAAGTTGTTAATGAGTATTTTTATGATAAAACATCGTATGATTTTTGCATGGAACATGGTCTCGGAGTAATTACTGGTTCAGATATGCATGAAGTGACACCAGCTTATTCATGGACAACGCTTAATGTTACTGAGTATACTGAAGAAGCTATTTTTGAACAATTAAAGTTAAAACAAACAGGTATCATTTACAACATGACTGGTTCTCCCTATGAAATTGTCCATAAAACTAATCCTTTTTATCATTTAAGCTTCCCATTTACACAATTGGGAAACGTGCTTCATCAACTCTTTGTTTCAGAAAAATTTGGTCTTAATTTAACAATCTGGTTTACTTATATTTATGGTGCTTTCTTTGTAAATCAATTTCTGACTACCTATATTTCAAAACAAATGAAGAAACGTAACCACTAACTTTCTTTCCTTTTTATAATATAAAAGAGGAAGTGAGATGAGCATTAATAGGAATCAAGAAGACTTTCTCCTTTACATTTATCTCCAATTTTAATAAGCTTATAGGAGACTTCGATTTCTTCACCGCTAGAAAGTTTGTTAAGGAACCATTCTCGTTCTTTACCCCTATCTTGAGATTTAATTACCTTATCCTCTTCTAAGAGTTTAAAACCTTCAGGAATAATATCTTTCAAACATAAATTAGTGATATTGGTATTTCCTCTATTTTTAGCATAAAGGGTTACATGAAATTCTCCCCTGCTTCGGCTAGGGTATACATCTCGTGCGATGGTTATTTTTCTTTTATGAACCTCTGTTTCTAAAACTTCAGTATGCTCATGTTTCACTTTTCCATTTGTAATCTCTTTTCTATTTTCTTTATGTTGATTGAACATACAGTATAAATAAAAAGATTAAATAGAAACACAAGTGTTATCAGCGTGATATGTCCGCAATACGTACTGAAATCTAAGCATTATTTTTCATGAACAAAACCATTTTGGACAAATTATATGGATAGTTGAACGATCTACTGGATGGAAAAATAAAGAAATTTGGGAATTGTCATGATAAATATTTCTGACAATAAAATTTAACATCTTTCGTATTTATTTTATAAATATGACAACAACTAAGCACTCAACATTAAATGAATATCTTTCCGCTATACCCTCCGAAAAATTGAGGGAGTTACTCCTTCAGCTTGTTGAAATTAGTCTCAAAGTTCCTAAACAAATTCTCACTTTTATGATTGATGAGAATGACTATTCTGGAGAAATAAATGTTTCTGGCGATACACAACTTTCTTTAGATCTAGCCGCGCATGAATTGTTCCTACAGAAATTACCAAAAGATCTTTACCACCTCCTTATAGGTGAAGAAACAACTGAAGAAAATATTACTTATGGAACAGGTGAGTACATTGTTTTAGGTGACTTCATCGATGGATCATCTATTGTTAGAAGTAGAGGGCCAGGAGGAATTGTTCTTGTTATTGATAAATCAGGCGCAATTCAAGCTGCTTTAACTGTTTCTTATACACTTTTCCTACGTTTTGATTTAGCCACTGAAATAGGCTATCTACAATTTATTTATGATGGCACAAAATTCCATGTGCTCAAAGACAATTTAGACATCTCCCAAAGTAAAAGTCCTGTCTATGGTTTTGGTGGAGCAACTAAAGATTATTCGGATGAACAATTAGTATTTTACCACGAAATAGATAATATAGCAAAATTACGTTATGGGGGTTGTATGGTTCAAGATATGAATAATATCCTTGATAAAACAGGATTATTCTGTTACTTTGCTCCCAAGTTACGCCTTGCTTATGAAATCCTACCTTATTTGTATCTTCTCTCCAAAGTTGGGGGAAGCGGATATTATTTCACTTCAGATGGACAAACATTTACACTAGAATCTTCTCCTCCTCTTGACATTTCAAAACTCACTGATATGAAGTATCTTCACAAGAAAGTTGGTTTTATGGGC
>CAZEQQ010000565.1:0-2033 GCA_964514425.1 uncultured archaeon | reverse complement strand
GAGATACTGTGTAACAGGAGAAACTTTAATTTTAACCGATAAAGGAATTGTGCCAATTGAAAAATTAGGAAACGGTAAACCTGTATCATCAATAGATGTAAACATATTATCTTTAGATGGAAAAACAAACAAAGCCTCTAAATTTTTCAACTCTGATAAACATCCCATTTATTCATTAGAAACATCAATGGGCTATAAAATCAAAGGTTCTCATAATCATCCTTTGTTATGCTGGTCTATTGAAGACAATAATCCAAAAATAGATTGGAAAATGCTGTGTGAAATACAGAAAGGTGATATTGTATTATTGCAACGTAATTGTTCTCTGTTTCCAGAAAAAGATATAGGATTATCACAATATTGGCCAACTGATAGAGAAAAATACAAAAGTATTCAACTCCCTAAAGAAATGAACGATGACCTAGCTTTTCTTTTAGGTGCATTAGTTGCAGAAGGATCTTTCCATCAAGGAATGATAGTTTTTGGCAACAAAGATATGGAATTCTATAGCAAAATCAAACAAATTCTTTTTGAACAATTTCTTGGTGTTAACATTTATGAAAATCAAGTAGATGAAAATTATAAAGAACTTAGTGTTACAAGTAAGCTAGTAGGTCTATTCTTAAAAAATATAGGCTTACTCAATGTAACTTCGGAAAGCAAAGAAATACCTTTCTCTATTCTACGATCATCGAAGTCTGTAATAAAATCATTTCTTTCTGGACTATATGAAGGTGATGGAAACGTTCAATTTATGGAAGATAAGCGTCATGGCGGTAAAAACATTTTATTGGTTTACATCTCTAGTAGTAAAAAATTATTAGATCAGCTGAAAACAGTACTATTAAATTTTGGAATAGTCACATCAAAGCCAAAAAAAGATAATAGACGAGATTGCTACAAATTACTAGTAATAGGACAAGAATCAGCCAAAAACTTTGAATCTGAGATTAACTTCTTCTCTAGTCGTAAGAAGAATATTTTAGCAAAAATACATGAAATAAACCCAAAAAGATTAAGTAAAACAGATTTTATCCCACATATTACCACATATATTCGAAACAAATATTCTTCTGATTTCTTAAAACGAAATAACTTTGATAGATGGAATAGTTTAAAGAAAAACAGTGCAAAAATCTCATCTCTCGTAGATGAGAAAGATAACGAACTTCTAAAAACATTAATGAAGCAAAAATATTTGTTCAACGAAGTTGATGAAATAAAGGTACTAAAGAGTGAAAATGTTTACTCTGTTAAAGTAGATTCTGAATGCCATTCCTTTATTGCAAATGGTTTTATTAATCATAACACGGAAGCGCGTTTATCACGAGTTTCCAACGAACTATTAGAAAATGCTATCCCTGAAATAGTCAAATTTCAAGAAAATTTTGATGGTGAGGAGCAAGAACCTACTGTTTTACCTATTAAATTCCCCCTATTATTGGTAAATGGAACTAGTGGTATCGCTGTAGGGTTAAGTTCGAATATCCCTCCACATAATTTGACGGAAATTTGTAATGCTACTATCTTTTTAATAGAAAATCCCGATGCGGGAATAGATGAATTAGCAAATATAGTAAAAGGTCCCGATTTTCCTACTGGCGGAATCATTGTTAATGGCGGAGCAATGCCCGACTACTATAAAACAGGAAAGGGAAGTATTATTCTAAGAGCAAAAATGGAATTCAAAGATGATGCTGGAAAAAACAACAAAAAACTCATAATAAGCGAAATCCCTTATTTAGTGAATAAAACAACTTTAATGGAAGAACTTCATGATATAGTTGTACATAAAAAAATACGTGGAGTACATGATGTAAGAGACCTATCAAAAGATAAAATACGAGTAGAGATAGATATTGAAGAAGAATTTGCACACGAAAGAGCTATAGAGGTTATACAATCACAACTCTACAAACATACACAATTAGAGAAACCATTTTATGCAAAAAACATGGCTTTTGCGAGAGGAAGACCATTAATATTGAACTTAAGATCAGCTTTAACCATCTTTTTGGAACATCGCGAGCATG
>CAZEQQ010000564.1:0-2034 GCA_964514425.1 uncultured archaeon | reverse complement strand
ATCTTCTGACTTGACAGCTTCTGTTATGTCAGGCATAGAAAAAGTTCTAGAAGAAATAGTAGCAAAAGAAGCAGTATTAAGTACAGTCATCTTTGGTCAGCAAGTAGTAGGAGTAGTAAACAAAGGAATACTCAATGCTTATGTATTTGGAAAAAGGTTTGATAAAACACTAGAAACAGTGCTTAATTTCTTATTACAAAAAATACAAGATGATCCAACACTAATGAAAGAAATAAAAGCTGAATATATCTCTCTATCAGAAACAGGAATAAAAAAACTCGAAGAAATAGCAGAAAAATCCTTACGAAGTGTGCTGGTAATTAAAAAAAATTAAGAGAAAAAACTGTAAACTTCTGTAATGTGAAGAACATCAAGAAATTTAGCCAAGAAGGTTCAATAAAAAGTGAGTCGTTCTAAATTTGAGATTAATATTATTGTTGAAAAAAATCAATAGAATAGTCTAATTACTTTTTTTGTTTTAGGATACCCCATAGCAAAAATTAATTAAGGGGAATTAAAAGTTTTATTTATTCAATTGAAAAAAGATTGTTATAAAAAAATTATAGAAGAGGGTTAAGAATGCAAGAAGAACATTCAAGTAATCTTACAGGAATAAGATTAATCTTATTAATGGTGTATGTAGCTTCAATCAGTTTACTGATGATATCAATACCATCAGAAGCAACAATTGCAAATATTGAACTTACTTTTTCGTATGTAAATCGTATTGATTTGAACATATTTTGGTCAGTACTCGTAAATTTGTACTATGGATGGGAGGTCTATCTGTCTCCTGTTGGAGTAGGTCTCTATTTCTTATCATTATCAATTTGGACATACTTTATGGTATCAGCACTCTTCATAAAGAGGAAGAGCTATGTTATTGATCCAATAATTGCACTATCAACATTTTTGATGATGGTTTTTTCCATAATAGTTATACCTCATGGTCGTTCAATAGATGGAGTAACTGTCTATTATTCAGTGTTATTTGAAACTTGGAGGATGTTTCAATATAGTTTTATTCCATTTGGAATTGCGTCTTTTACATTGCTGATCGTAACGATAGTCTCACTAATAAAACAAGGGATACCTTTCTATAAACTAATGCTAAATGAAGACTTAAAGACAATATCTACTAGAATGTATATCAGATTCTGGGCATTGTATGGTGTAGCTCAAATAGGTTACAATATTGGTTTGTTAATTTTAGTCAGTGTTGTACATTGGTTTTATCTCTTTTTAGCTAGTGGGTTGAGTTCCATACTTCCACTATTTTTGGCAATGGCACTAATTTTTAATTTGACTAATAGAAATAAAATCAAAATAAGAAAAAAAGTTCTAGATGAAATTATTAACACGAAAATCTATAACATTGAAGAATTATCAGAAAGACTCAATATTACAACGAAAGACATTATTGGTACATCTATATCTGACATCATCAAAGAGTATCTATTTTCAGCACACAAATTCCATATTGAAGAAATTGCTGCAGAAATGAATATAGATAAAACAATAATAAGAGAAAAAGGAGCAGAAGCAATAATTGAAGCGTATATAACAGCTTCAAACACCTATAATGCCAAAGATATAGCCAATAATACAGGTTTACCATTAAGCACAGTAGCGGATATATATGGAGAAAGACTAATCTCAGCTTGTATTTCGTCAACAGGTGTAAAAGATGGAAGAAATATCAGAACTATGACGGATTTGCCTCACAAAGCTGTTGAAGAATATATCAAGAAAATTACAGTTACAGAAGGATTAAAATCTGAAACATTATCTACTAATCAAGGTGCAGTTCACAAAGAATCACGAGAAGAAAAGATTAGTAGAATCAATAAACTCAAAGGATTACTCAAAATACATGGGGAAATAAACATAAGTAAAGCTGCTGAAACATTAAAAATGCCTGTAAATCTATTCATGGACATGATATATGAACTAGTAGGATCAGATGCAGTGAAAATAACAATAGTAGATGATAAAATAGTACTAACTGAAGATACATCTATTGATGATGCCTTG
>CAZEQQ010000563.1:0-2040 GCA_964514425.1 uncultured archaeon | reverse complement strand
CTTGACCCTTTTTGTTCTCCTCCTTCTTCCGCTTAAGAGGGGGTGGAAAACTTACGAACAATCAGAAAAGTATTCACATATAATAAATAAATGCAGTAGCAGATAGTTTGTAAATAGCATTTCTTTTTATATGCAATATAAACCTATACAATTGCCTTACAGCAGAATTGTAAAAGGACACATTTATATATAATGAGCGTTTGTTGAATTCATCAAGCATTTTAAAGTCTTGTAACTAGCTGCTCAACGAACAACAGTGAGTAACTAGCTGCTCAAGAGAAGAGCTTGGAGAAAAAAATATCGAGGTAAACTCAATGAAAAGATCAATAACAACAAAAACGTTAACAGTAGTCTTCTCAATACTACTCATAACGACAATGTTTTACCCTGCAGCAGTATTTGGAGGATGGTTCAATCAAACTCCATACACTAGTGAACCAAGACAATCAGAACGAACAGATAGTCTGAGAAATGAAGGAGAAATACAAGCTTTTGCACAAATTAGTACAGCACTAATCAAGAGCATGAAAACACAGTATGACAATCTACGAGTAGCATTCTCTGAAGCGGTAATCATACAAACAGCTACAACTTTAGTAGTATTTGGACATGGACACTTAAACACTGAAACAGGAGAATATCGCATAGGTGACTTATCAAGTGAAAGAATACAGCGATTGGCAGATCAAAAAGATACTGTCGCTTTGCTCGCTTGCCATTCTGTAACATTCAATACTCTTCCTGTTGACCGTCTTCTTACCTTTGAAGGTGAGGTTTACTCTTCTTTCGTTCTGCAACACTTCAGCCATTTCTTGAATCTTCCTTTTGACTATGCCCCTCTCCCAGATATAAAACTTATTGTTAATTTATGTCCTGGTGGTGGAGGAGGAAGTGGAGGAGGAGGTGGAGGTGGTAGCGCATTTCTACCTTTAGATATATTTACTGATGATTTTTATGCTACAACTAATCACAATGGTATTAGTTATACATGGGTCTTTACGAGTAGAATAGCAGCTACATCTTTTACTAACTTCTTATATGCAAATCCGAATCACGATGTAACAGTAATTGGATCAGGTCCTATCATAGTGCATACAGTTGAAAGTTATTTCTTTGGACTAATTAGACATGAAACTGAAACAGTAGAACACATCACTCTTGAATATACAGTAAGAACAGAGTATATTAATGGGGATTGTTATGTTGTTGCTGAGAACTTTGTACTCAATGATCTAGAAGATGGAAACGACTCCACTTTCAAGTTAAACTCTGATGATGATGACCTTATCGATGCTATGGAAGATAATAATACAACTGATCAATCAGTAGTTGCTATGATTCTAACTGCAATGGCTGCGGTATTAGGTGCAATGGGTATACCATTATTCATAGCAGGATGGAAAGCTTTAGCAGCGGGTACTTTAGGAGCAACAGTCCTAGGTATATCTTTTTCGCCAATGTTGCTTTTTATTATTGGTTTGATTTTAATTGTAATTGCTATTGTTTTTATAATATGGGCGTTTGTAGCACTTATAAACTACATTACAAGTTGAGGTTGAATTAATGCTAAATAATACTTTAGATGAAGAAAATCAAATGATTGAAAAATATAAACACTCATTTACACTTGGTATTGTGGCGGAATCAGTACTGACATTTGCGATGGTCTTTTTTTTCTTCCTTTTACCAATAATGCTTTTTAAAGAAGCCATGCTTGCACAAAGAGAATGGAGCGTTGCATATTTAATAGCAATCTTAGTTTGTTTGATCCTTATTTGGATAGACTTATTCACTTTCTATTTGATACCAGGTTTATTGGATGTCAAATCAGGAAAATTGAATCGTGAAAGAATTATGAGAGAAATGTCTAGTGCTCAAACTAGAAAAGAAAAGTCTTTAAGATTCTTTAGAAAATCTTTAGGAGCTTTGTTTCTTCTCAACCTAACATTCGCTATAATAGTATTTTTAGTTTTTATCCTTTAAATAATGTCACAATATGCAGTTCTGCTACTATTTACCATTTAAACAGTTTTCTTTTTT
>CAZEQQ010000562.1:0-2043 GCA_964514425.1 uncultured archaeon | reverse complement strand
CTATCACAAAGTAATAATGAAACTAGAAAAGATTCAGGAAAAAGGAAAAAAAAAGGGAAATTTTAGTCAAAAGGATTTTTTACAATCCCCAGACTTACCAATGTTTTCAAAATTTTGTATCCAAATCTTATTTTGAAGTCTAATTTTTTAGCTGTTGTAGTGAGAGATGATACTCTAAGATAAGGGATTTCACTTATTAACTGCTCTTCCCTTTCTTTACTAATCAAATCTATTTTCGTCAATAGTGAAGGGATATCTCCTGACAGTGAGATATCTTGCACTGGACATTTAATTTCACCATCTTTTATATAAAATCCTCCTCCTGTTACAGCGAATCGACCACTAGAAAAATCGCTCATATGGACACCCATTAGGTTCTTCATCATAAATCCTTCTTTTGTTTCGCTAATCATCTCTTCAAGAGAACTATCACCAGGTTCAATAACAGTATTGAAGTTACCAATTGAAGGAGCACTCATAACAGGATTTCCTCCAAACATACCTCCACCTCTTATTGATTTACCATTACTTTCCATGTTTAACTTGTTAGCATAGTAAGTATCAAGATAATAAGTTTGGAGCACACCATTTTTGATCATTTCCGTTTTTTGAGTAGGGACACCTTCTGCGTCATATAGCATGCTAGATAGAAGTTTAGGATGAAGAGGATCATCAATCAAAGTGAAGTTAGTAGGAGCAATAACATCACCTATACGGTCAGCATAAGGTGTTTCACCTCGGTATGCTTTGTTTCCTTTAAGTAAAGAATTGAGTACAAAGTTTATTAATCCACCAAAAATACCGAATGATGCACTAGGAGCAAAGATAATAGGTAATTCCTTCGACATGTTTAACGTCTGTGGTTTGGCGGATTCTAATGTTTTTGACAAAGCTTTTTCGTAAATACCATTAGGATTAAGTTCTCCCCATTTACGTGATACATCAAGATGAAAATCATAGTTAGGAAAACCATGAGTGGAAAGAAAACCTATACCTAATGCATAACCTGCTGCGTTATAAGATACATCCAATCCACTAGAATTTTTGAGGAAAGAGCTTGAAGACATAATTTGTCCCATCGATTGGAGGAAGAATATGTTTTTCGGTAATTCGGAAGGATTTAACTTCTCAAAGACTTCTGCAGCTTCATCAACTTCAAGGTTTAATATTTTCGGGTCAATTGGCAGTTCATTTTCAGTTTTTTGTTGTTCTACAAATGGTTGTATATCAGGATCGGACTTACTCACTTTTGCATTTTGAATAGCTAGTTGAATACTATGTTTGATATCTTCTTCATTGAAGGAAGTTGTATAAGCGAAGCCTACGGAGTTATTGACAATTACACGAAAAGAAAGACCATTTTCTATACCTAATGAATGTTTAGGATTACTTTTCTCTAATTGTAAATTCATTGATTTTTGGAAGATACCAAAGCCTTCACAATGTTCTGCACCAGATTTTTTAGCAAAATCAATACCAAAGTTTAAAGGTTTAGACATTTTTTCTTTAATTTTTTCATTTACCATTTTTTTCACCTATCCAATAACGATTTTACTTACAGCCATCCATCCAGCAGTAACTCCTACAGGTGCAGCTTGTCCATCTTTTCCACAAAAGCCTATTGAATCCATGGGATTACCCATCTCTACTGAAACACCAGTAATTTTACGTAAAGTTTCTAGAGTATTTCCAGAAAGAGTTGTAGGACGGTATCTTTGTCCAATTTCTCCATTCTTAATCTCAAATAATTCTTCTACTCCAAAATTGAAAGTTCCTTTCAAGGGATCAACTTGTCCTCCTCCGCCATTCATTAAAAGATAACCATTTTTAACTTGTTCCAGCAATTCTTCTCTAGACATAGAATCTTTTGCTGGACTGATGTAGGTATTTGTCATCCTAACGATTTGAGGAACAGAATAATTTTGAGAGCGTGCATTTCCTGTTGGAGCAATATTAAAATGTCCAGCCGCTGTTCTATCAGTTAAATAAGTTTTCAGGATTCCATCTTTAATAATCAATGTTTTTGAACCTGGAACACCTTCA
>CAZEQQ010000561.1:0-2044 GCA_964514425.1 uncultured archaeon | reverse complement strand
CTATTAACAAAGAGATATGTCATGGAAAACCATGCATAAAAGGAACAAGAATACCCGTATATTTAATTTTAGAAATGATTGAATATGGGCTATCGTTTGAACAAGTATTAGAGGAATATCCACACATAACAAAAGAAGATATCCAAGCTTGCCTAAAATTTGCAAAAACTATAATCAATAATGAAGAGATAATGTAATGGAAATTGTTAAAGAGTATTCTTTTAAGATTGAAAAGAGAAGTAAGAATAAGAAATGAGATTTAAGATATTTTTCTCCCTTTCACTCTCAATAATTATATAGTAATTATGTCACTTCCAGATCCCCTATAAGAGGTGTTTTTTTCTCCTTCTTTCTTATATCTTAGTGATAGACACGACAATCCTCCATCCACTTTTTGATATTCTCTTAAAGGGATTTCGATTATTGGTTTGCTTAACATGGAGAAGTATTTCAAAATAGGAGTGTCATAAACTGCTGTATACAATGACGACTTCAAAATGTTTACAATCAACAATGTTAATATACTTGTAAAGGATACATTAAGTAATGAGATTTGTTTTAGATGCTTGTACGATTATCTACTTAGTTAAGGCAAATCTTTTTGATTTTTTCCTAAATTTCTCCGATTTCCCTATCTTTATTGATACGTCAGTATTTCATGAAGTTGTTACACAAGGTAAAATTAACAATTATGCTGATGCTTCAATAGCTGAAACCTTATTTAAAAAATACAAAATTCCTGTGATAGCAATAGATATTTCCGAAAAAATCAACATAATGAATGATCCTGGAGAAACAAGTTGTTACATATTAGTAGAAGATTGTGGCACTTTCGTTACTTCTGATATTAGAGCTTATAATAAATTTAAAAGCAAAAGACTACCTGTTATACGCTTAGAGCATTCTTTTTATGAATTACAGGTCCAAAATAAGATTTCGAAGACAGATTTCTTCACAGCTCTTGACAAATTACTAAAAGTAGGAGGAATAAAAATAGAATCCATATTGTTCTATAAAAATAAATTGCTTAATGAATCAGTACTAAAAGGTGATAATAATGAGTGATGTTATTTCAACAAGACTAAAGAAAGAAGAAATAGAGGAGCTAAGGAAAATTAGTGAACAAGAGAGAATTGATCGTTCCGCTTTAATTCGTAAATTTCTACTCATTCAAATGAAGGAATACAGAATGAAAGAAGCAGGAGAGAAATATAGAAAAGGGTTAGTTAGTTTAGCAGAAGGAGCTACATTAGCAAAAGTATCTCTATATGAAATGATAGAGTATGTGCAAAGAGAAAATATACACCCTCCTCCTCTCTCAGAGCAAGAGATGAACGAAGAATTTAACAATAACAAGAACACAATTCAGAAGATGAAGAAAGATAAAACCTAAAGATTTGAGAAGAAAAGTTGAAAAAAATTATACTGACTAATGTGTTTTTGCGATGAAATCTCTCGCATCAGCTCAAAATTTGCATCCTTGACTCGAAAGGGAGATAGAACTAAACAAGTGTCTAAATAAGCATAAATCATCTTTTTCTACCTTCTGAAACTAGTTCTGTTAAAGATTTTTTCCCATCTAAGAATTGCGGTGGTTCAGGCAAATTGAGTAACACTTTTAGAAGCTTTTGAAAAAGCTCTGAATCAGTTTCAAGGTCAGGTATTAGAGAAATACTTTCGATACCTTTCTTAATCTGATCAAGAAGAGCTTCAGACCTATTTTTATAAACACCTTTTTTGACTAAAAAATCAATTTTCTTGATCGTTTCATCATCAAGGTTAACTGGAATAATAGCCATAAGTATACAAACAAGCATATATATGTTTATAAAAATTCTTATAAATCGTGTCCAGTGATAGAATCACTCATTCTTTTTGTAATTCTATCATGCATCGATTTATTTAGACCTGTTCTAACATTGTTCATTTCATTAAATATTTCATCAGGAAGGTCCTCCCAACAGCCAAAGTATTTAATCAATCGAGAGAAACTCCCTTTTAATCCTTCATCTAATAATTGTTCAATAAAGTCTGAATAACTTTG
>CAZEQQ010000560.1:0-2046 GCA_964514425.1 uncultured archaeon | reverse complement strand
AAACTAAAATAGATACAAGAATGAGTATATTTGGCGATAGTTTCTCTTTTTTCTTTTTTTCTAAAATTCTTCTTCTTTCTTCCATTACATCATTATTGATGGTAGGAATAAGCAAGAGAAATGCCGAAAATGAAAAAATTACTGCAATAAAGAGTTGAATTACCATAGATGAGTTATTAATGATAATTGGAGATAGAATTCCTTCTAAGTTTTCTGTTAGTTGAATTAAAGGATTTTCAGGATTATTTCCTAAATCATGTAGATAACCAGCTATTGGACTTGCTGATAACCAAGCAAAACTAGAAAACATAGTAAGTTTAGCTAAAATTGTTTCCTTTTTCTTTTCTGAAGTCAATATAGCCAAAGAGTAAAGATTAGAGATCATAGCAGAAATAAATAAATTACCTATAAGAAGAACCAAAAGAAATTGTGTAGCTGATTGAACGAAGAATAAGGTAGTATACATGCTAGTTACTGAAAACATTCCTAATAAAACGAAAAATTTATTTCCGAACTTATCTGCTAATCTTCCCCAAAAAGAAGTACCGAGAGCAATAACGGTATTTGGAATAACTGTTACAAAACTAAGCATTAAAAAAGAATCAACTTGAAAGGCTTGAGATAGCCACACAGGGGCATAGGGGGCAAACATTGCTATTGCAAAGCTGTAGAGAAAATAAGCCAATAAGATTAAAATTTCATTCTTTTCAAAAGATATCCACTCATTTTTCGTTCTTCTTATTATGGTTATCGTTTGAGGTTGGTTCTCAATAGGTATAGTTTCCACAATCAGCCTAAATTTGAATAGATTTTTAACTCTTCTTAAATTACCTAATATCTAAAAACTAAATCAACATAGCGAAAAATTGATATTTATCGGTGTATTTTTTTATTAGAAGAGTGTTAACTTTATGGCTAGCGATGGTAAAGGAGAAAGTGTCAAAGATATTCTGATTGAAATGAAAAGTCTCGCTGAAATATGCTTGAATTTAGCTTTTGCTTCAATCATGTATAATGATAAAAACTTGGCAGAACAAATTTTAGTTATAGAAGGAAGAATAGATACTCTGTATAGGAATCTATTGGAGCATCTTTCACTCTCTATCAAAACTCGGGCTCAAGCAAAACAATTACGAATTTATTTCATTATTGGAGAAGCAAGTAATATTATTTCTGATTCAGCTGCAGATATAGCGTCCATTGTTTTAAGAGAACTTGACTTTGATGATGAAATAAAAGCAGTTCAAACGGAGTTAGAAGAATTAACTGACTTAGTCTTACTTGACAGCAAATCTCCGCTATGTGGAAAAACAGAAGTGACGTCTGATGTACATAATGTTTTAGGTATCGATATCGTTGGATTGATAAAAAAAGATACAGGGTTTACTTTCGATTACAAAGAAATTATGGAACAAGGTGATTCAATTATTTTTCGAGGACCAGTAGAAAATGCTAATGTCTTCATGGATTTAGCGAGAGGAAAAATACCCACAATTGAAGAAGCTCGAGAGAGAATAATTAATTCGGAAACAGTAGAGAAAAAAGAACTCAAACCCCATCAACAAGTATTGATTCAAATCAAAGAAACAGCTGATTTGCTTGTGGATTTAGCTTATCTCTATGCACTAGAAGATTTGCCTAAAATACGAAGTTTAGTACTTTTAACTGAAGATCAAATAGATAATCTTCAGTATGAACTTATTTCCATGGTTCTCAATTTATATAAAGAAGACAAGATGACAAAAAACACTCTTATGGGATACCTTCAGATGGCAGATTCTTTTGAAGAAATAGCTGATGCAGCGATAAAAATAGCTTTTGGAGTAACTATTAAACATAAACATTACGAAATTCTTGAACGAGTTGTCGAAGATTCATCAGAATCTATAGACTATATTATTGTGACAAAAGATTCTCCACATATTGGTCAAACCATTAAAAAAGCTGAAGTAACAGATGATTTTTTCCAAGTAATAGCTATCAGGAAAAAAGGGAAGTTTATTCTCTATCCTGAAGAAGATGTTATCATTACCCGAGGAGATGGAT
>CAZEQQ010000559.1:0-2051 GCA_964514425.1 uncultured archaeon | reverse complement strand
TAAGGAGAATGAACATTTACTACTAAAAAAAGTTCATTCCTTAATTTAAATTCTTTCTTAAATTCAGTCTATTACTCTTCTGACGCCCAATTAACCCTATCATTGATACTCATATACATCTTCAATTGTGCTACAGCTTTTGGAAATTTCTCTTCATCAAGGTAAGTATAGAGTGAATAAAACCAACTACACACGTCTAGAGGATTAATGTTTCTTTTAAGCTCAATTTCTGCTAAGTTATTGCTTTTCAGATTTAGTAACAATTGAGTGTCTAAAGTAAAAATTTCTCGTAAGTGCTGCAAATATGGTTCAATTATCGTTAAAGATAGGAAGTGCAATTCGCTTTCTAGTTCATCTAATTCTATATTTCCAAAATAGATCCTGTTAAACAAAAGAAACATTTTCAAAGAAAATACGTCATAAAAATTATTCTCATCAATAACTCCTGTACTTATTTGTAAACTTTCTAATAACCCCTCTATTTCAACCAAGTTGTTTTCAAAATAAGCAATCTTAGTTTTAATGAAAATATAGTTAACAAAAAGTTTAACATCTTTATGCACAGAAACTTTGTCGAAAACGGTTTTTAATCTGCTTTCTAACTCCTTCAAGATGTTAACATCTTTTGTTTCTTTCTCTAACAACAAACTTACTGCAATATACTTCTCCAATATTACGCTATAGGAGGAATAATATGGAGAATTAATTATATGCTCTATTGAAGGAAAAACAGACTCGACCACTTTGAAAAATTTATCTCCATCACACAGCATTTTTTCTAAAAACTCAATCTTGTTTTCTTCTTTTCTTCCTTCCTCTTCCTCTTTCTTTTTGTATTCTGCAAAATATTTTACTATATTTTCGGCATAAGATTTATTGAAAACAATATAAGCTAGTGCAATATGAGACAATTTAAAGTCCATGGATTCAGTAGGAGAATCATTGATTCCTATCATTCTATTCTTAAATGCTTGTAAAGTTTCATCTATCCATCCACTTACCACCTTAATTACTCTGTCAAAATAATCTAGTAACTTATTTAGAGGGTCTCCGCTAGAATAATAGTCATAATTACTTAATATTCCTTCATTTTGTAAATATTGCTGGTATACGCTAAAAACCAATGAACTATAATTAAGCAAAACAGAACTATAATTGTAAATGGTGCCATATAATTTGCTTGGGAAGACAATTGTTCTTGTTTTATCATCATCGATTCTTGCTATTTGTCTAAAATTTACCTTTTCTACTTGTTCTAAAAAAACAACACCAAATGATAGCGCATTTTGTGTCCAAAGGACGTAATCATTTTTCGACAAAACCGGAATATGTTTTAAAGCATTTGTAATTAGGGCAATAATAGCCATGCAAAAATGGTAAAGTTGTGAAAACTCTTTTGTTTGAAACTCATAGTCGATAGTTCTAAAGGTCTCTCTCGTCTGAATCATTAAATCCTTTGATATTAATAACTCGGATAAGATCAAAGCTATAGAGTTTAACCTGTTTATATCGTTTGATTCTATAAAATAAATTTGTGTGTTAATGATGAACATAGACAATGAGAAAAGCGTTCTTTCAACATCTTGTAAGAGTGAGTCTGTTGGCAATAAATTTATACTTTCTTTTATTGTCAATATGACTTCGAATAATACCTCATAAAGAAGAGAGGGGTCAGTAGGTTGACCTTCTAATAATTTATTCACAGTCAAACCTATAGCATGAATCCGAGGCATTAGTAAGATGCTCAATCTTTCGCCTATATTGGGTTTATCCCTAGATGAAGTAATGATTTTAATCATTTCCTCAGATTCTTCTAATAGACTTTTTATTAAAGGAGGAAGATCACTTCTTTTTGCTAACATTGACATAAGTAAGTATTGTGTGCCCTAATATTAATACTTAACTAACAAATATTACACTTCTTCTAAATAGATCAAAAAAACAATTGTGAGGACGACTAGGTACAAAAAGATTTAGCTTATTGTAATAAATTAGAAATCAAGATAATTTCCTTAGAAAAAGTCTTTTCGCATTAAGATAAAAAAGGAAAA
>CAZEQQ010000558.1:0-2054 GCA_964514425.1 uncultured archaeon | reverse complement strand
AAATTAATGAAATGTTAGAAGAATTTCACAATCGTAATTTTACTACTTTTCTTGTAACTAACGGAACAACTCCTGAAGTACTGGAAAAACTTGACCCTTTACCAACTCAATTATATGTTACATTAATAGCTCCTTCAGAAAAATCATTTGAGAAAACAGCTAGACCTTCAGAGAAAAATGCTTGGAAAAAAATAATGGAAACAATAGATCTCTTGCCCTCTCTTAATACTCGAAAAGTACTACGCTTAACATTAGTTCCTGAATATAATTTAGTCGAACCTGAAAATTATCGAGAATTATTTTTGAGATCAGAAGCGCATTTTCTTGAACCCAAAGGATTTATGTCAGTTGGCGATTCAAGAAAAAGAATTCCTTATGAGCAAATGCCAAGATATGAAAAAATTAGCGAGTTTACAGATAAAATAATAGAAGATACTCCTCTAAAGATAATAGATAAAAAAGAAGATTCAGCAGTTACTCTTATTGCTAAAGAAGATTATGAATGGAGAAAAAAATTGAAAGTTAAGAACTAAAGTAACATACTACAACATAACGTAACTTAACGATCTTGAAGACTTTTTAAGGAAATTTCATCAAGAAAACCAAAACGTGAAGCATCAGATAAGTGAGATTGGGCTTTGAAGTCTTCAGAGAAAAACTTCACTTTTTTACTTACTTCTTTCTGTTTTATCTTGAATTTCTTATTGCTTAATATCGCGACTTCGCCAATAACATTTCCATGTTTGGCTAATTCTTCAGAAATAGCCTCTCCTAAAGATTCTAATTCTTTCTTATCTTGATAATTATTCAAATCAATTAAATAGAACAGTTGTTTCTTAGCATTGTCAACTTGTTCTTTAACGCATCTCTCCAATTCTTCCTTCATTTGTTCATCCAAAGAATCTTCAAAGTTCATACGAACTATAACTTGCGATAAATATCTTACGTGTATCGTCATAATAACCACATAACTATTAACTAAAAGAAAAAATAATGAAGCATTTAAAAAAGATTTGCTTTATACACTAGCAAGAGGAACAATGGAATACTTAAAACATAAAAAAAGAAAGGTATTTAAGAATCAAATTGTAAAGAAAAGTGAAAACCTTGAAAACTGAAGATAATAGCACAGAAAAAGCAAAAGGGACAAAGAAAGAAAAAGAAGCGAAAAGAAAAAAACAACACGCAAGATTAGGAAAATTTTATGTTGTAAGTATCATAGGGTGGATTTTGAATATTTTAGTAGTATTTATCTGTCTAACTTTTCTAGATTTACTAGTAGAACATGATTTACTCTTTCAAATAGGCTTTATAAGAATTAAGAAAATAATTATTGCACAAATAATTGCAATTGGTGTCATAACTGTTTACAACTTTACTCTCAATAAATATTGGACATTCAAAACAAAGGAGAAAGGACTATTATTTAACATCAAAAAACAATTTGTTAGATATATCATAGTGGGTTTATCAGGAGTTATAGTAAATCTAACTTTGACTTACTTCTTCGGAGTAGTTTTGCTATGGAACCCCTATATTGCAGTAAGTATAGGATTTATAGTTTCGGTATTTACAAATTTTATCTTAAACGATTATTGGACTTTTAATAGTAAATTTGGTAAGAAAAAAATGAAGAATGAAAAAGGAGAATATGAGTAGGTTTTCTCTTTAGTTAAAGATTTGCACAAATTATATATAGTATTCAAGCAATAGTAAAACAATGAGACACAATTACCCTAGAAGAATGGGAAGAAGAAGGTTAAGTCGATGCGGATTCTGTAGCCCAGTGTTTTTTTTCTTTATAATAGTAATTCTATTCGTTAACTTTGGTGGAGGAGGTCAAAGTCTCTTCTTCACTATGATCCCTATAATAATAGTAATGGTTATCTTTTCAATTATCTTTCAAGTAATAATACGGTACTTCTTCAGAAAAACGGCAGATTATGACAGCTATAATTATCATGAAAACTATCAAAATGATAGAAGTTATGACAGCTATGATTCAAAGCATTCGTATGGATCTCAAAGAAGAGCAGACAATACAGCATATCAGG
>CAZEQQ010000557.1:0-2059 GCA_964514425.1 uncultured archaeon | reverse complement strand
TCTGTTCTCTAATGGCATATTCTTGCTGTGGGGGATAGGTATAAATGTAAGCCGGAAAAAATAAATTCCCGGTTCGTGGCTTCTGAAATCCTTTGTCCGCCATCAGGTCATATATTTTATCGACACTTATCATTTTGCTGAAATATTTAATCTTTCATTTTCATTTAACAATAGCGCTTCCAGAAACCAGTTATCTCCGTTTGACACTATTTCTTCCAAAATCTGTTGATCAAAATCGACCTTAGTTATCATGTGGTCTTTTTGCATTCCAAGCTCTGAAAGCATTAACATCACAACCTGTGAAAGTTTTTTAATTGTGGCGGGAGTTAGCTTTTCTAGTTCAGGGTGGCTCCCCATTAGTTCATACAAAAAGGACTGAAAATCGAAAGCTGAAATTTCTTTGTCCATATTATGCCATTTTCGAAGTACGACTGTTAACATAAAATCGGCAATCACCGGGTATGTTTTACAGGCTGCATAGAATAGGATGAGTAATTTAGCTTCTTGTGTGCTTTGTTGAAAAAGATAAAATAACTTTGCGTTGTCTAAAGATTTTAATCTTTTGCTCACTTCACTATAGAGTCGTTTCTGAGAAGACTCCGAGTTAACAGGAATCACATGGAAAGGAATAATTTCGTCTCCAGCTAAAAAAGCTTCAGGATTTTGGATCTGAGAAATCACCGCATCTGATTCTTTGAATAACAAAGCTCCTGCACTAAAGCCTGTACTGTATTTAATTGTTTTTCTTATCACCTCGCTCTGCTTTGTCATTGGTTACTAATAAATCTTTAGCCTCTACTTGTAGCAATTCAGCAATTTGATAAAGCACATCAATACTTGGTTGTCTTCTATTTTGAGCATATGCATTAACCATATTGAAACTTTTGCCCAGCCGTTCGGCTAACCAAGTTTGCTTGATACCTTTGTCTTCCAGAACTTCCTTTATTCGGTTCATATTGAAACAGTTTTGCTTTAAGCTAATCGTAAAAGTAATGATTTGCAAAAATATCACATTATATGTGATATAAAAAACAAATTATGAGTTATAAACTATATTTTTATAGCTCATAATTGACAACCCCACCTTTGTCTAACTAAATTATTCACTTCGCACGCGCGCGGGTGCAAATATAAAGAACACAATACCAATACAATAAACAACGCCAACACACCCCCGTATAAAGGATAAAGACGGCGTTTTCCAATCAATCAATATATTTAGACGATTTTCAGAATAGAACCCGGCACAATAGAAACAATAGACTTAATATTTATTTTTTTGTAAATATGAGCAAGGGAAAGTTATTGCAAATAGTAGGAAAGTACTGTATTGAAGTTTGTAGTTAAGGCGAACGGCAGATAATCAGTCCGCCGTTCTAAGTGTTTAACCAACCAATCGGCAAACGATAGGCAGGTATTACAAAGATAATGTTTTTTAATTGATAAGAAAAAAACCCGAAAAATGCCGTTTTTTCACGCAAAACCAACCTGTTCTTACCGAAATTCTTACCTTTTTAAAACAGAAAACGACACAAACAAATGATGTTCAAATGTTTATGCCGCTTTGCGCGTGACCCCGGAGGGATTCGAACCCTCGACCCATTGATTAAGAGTCAATTGCTCTACCAACTGAGCTACGGAGTCTGAAAAACCGCACAAAGGTAAGGATTATTTTTTTTATAGAAACAAAAATAAGGAGCAAAGTTATTGGACTTTGCTCCTTATTTAGATCGTTTGACTAAATTATTAGAGGTTGGACAACGCTGCGCCTGCTTTAAATTTAGCTGCTTTCTTAGCCGGGATGTTGATTGCTTTCTTCGTGCGGGGATTAATGCCTTTTCGTGCACTTCTTTGTGTTAAAGAGAAAGTTCCAAAGCCTACCAATACAACTTTGCCACCTTTTTTCACTTCACCCGAGATTGCATCGAGGGTTGCGTCCAATGCTTTTTTTGCATCAACTTTGCTGAGGCCTGATTTTTCAGCAATAGCACTAACTAGTTCTGATTTATTCATAAGAAAACGTTAATAAAAAAATTAAACAAACATTAATGTTAAGGTT
>CAZEQQ010000556.1:0-2066 GCA_964514425.1 uncultured archaeon | reverse complement strand
GCATCAAAGCATGAACAAAGCCTTGACTTTAGAGTTTAAGGATAATGTTCTAATCAAAATAGAAGGGGGAGGAGAATTAGGAGAAAAAATGAAAGACCTTATACAGAAAACAAAGATAAGAATAGTCCAATTTGGAATAGGAACAAATAGAAATGCAAAAGACCCTTTATGTCCAACAGTAGCGGATAAAATTTCAGGTATGGCACATATCAGCCTATCTCCACGAGATCAGTTAGCACATTTTTATTTTCCAATAGCCAAGATAGTTGTAGACGATGTAGAATACAAAAGATCTGACTTATTCGGAGAATTTTACTGAAAAGAATAATGATCTTTACTCATATTTCATTTCAACATAACGAAATATTTATGGATAACCTTTCAAATTAATAGGTGATAAATATGATTACTCAAGAAGAAGATATTTGTATCCATAGAGATAGTTTTTTGATAAATATAACTAAAAAGGACGTAAAATTCAACAATCCCACAGTGTTTCTCACTTATCCAGGTCCAGGAATAATCGGTCCAATAATAGCTAATGAAATGGTTAGTTCATTGAAGCTAGAAAAAATTGGTTTCTTTAAGTCTAATTATCTAACTCCTGTAACAGTATTTTTGGATAACCAACTCCGACATCCTTATGTTATATACACAAATAAAGATGGCACTATTGTATTAATCAGCATTGATTACCCCGTTCCTGAGGATTCACATCTGGTTGTTTCTGAAGGATTAATTAGGTGGGTAAATAATACATTAAATGCTAAATACATAGTATGTTTGGATGGTATACCCGTAAATGCAAAACCTGATTCCCCAATTATTATTACTGCAGCAGAGAAAGAAGTTGCAGAAGATTTAAGGAAATATGCTGTAAAACCATATGAAAATGGCGTGGTCGTAGGTTTATCAGGAGCTTTAATGAGTGAAGCTTTGATACGAGATATTGTGGGAATAACACTCTTAACACCTGCAATAGTTCAATTTCCTGATCCAGAAGCTGCTGTTAATCTGATTAACGTAATTAATGACTATTTTAAACTCAAAATAGATACTGAGCATCTTTTAGCTGAAGCTAAAAAGATAAAAGAACAATTGTCCCTCATTAACCAAAAACAGCAAGCAATACAAGACCAATCATACAAATCAAATCAAGCATGGAGAGAAAGTTTTACGTAAGTAAACTTTCTTCTTTTTACTTCTTTTTAACAGAAAGTTTCTTCCTTTAACTTGAGAAAGAATACTTTTTATAATAATGGCTAAATCTTTTCTTATGGAATTATTAGATAGTATTCTATTAGTAGCTTTGGTGTTACTTATTTTTACATCAATTGCCATTTTTATAGTTCTAATTTTCGAATATTATCATGATAGATACGAATACAAGATATTCAAGAAACGATTTAAAAATGATGAACAAAGTTAAAGACAAAATCAATGAAATGACTTTCTGACCATTTTGGTTTCTTTTAGTCGACTCATTAGAAATTTTTATTATAGCTTAGTCTATCTTAGCTCAATGAAAAAGATATTTGTAACAAGAAAGGTTCCTATTGAAGGTTTAGAAAAACTGAAAGAATCTTTTGAAGTAAAAATTTTCCAAGAAGATAGACAAATTGAAAAACATGAAATCATCGAATTAGCTCAAGATTGTGATGCGTTACTATGTATGTTAACAGATAAAATAGACGCTGAAGTTATGGATAAACTTAAATTAAAAATTATTGCCAACTATGCGGTGGGTTATGATAATATTGATGTTAAGGAAGCTACAAAACGGAACATAGCTGTCACCAATACACCAGGTGTTTTGACGGAAGCTACTGCTGACTTGACATTTGCTTTAATTCTCTCCCTATCTCGTAAAATTATACCCGCAGATCAGTTTATGAGAAATAAACAGTTCAAATGTTGGGAACCAATGCTTTATCTTGGAGGAGATTTCTTTGGTAAAAAAATCGGTATCATAGGTTTTGGAAGGATTGGTCAAGCTGTAGCTAAAAGAGCTAAAGGCTTTGGTATGGACATTCTTTATTACAGCAGAACTAGATATGAAGATGTTG
>CAZEQQ010000555.1:0-2067 GCA_964514425.1 uncultured archaeon | reverse complement strand
AGGGTGTGGATTAGGGTTTGTGGTTGTAAAAGACCTCCACTTTGGCGGAATCCATGGATTCTATACTGGAAAAGAAGCATTCTTGCAAGATATCGGATTTGCACAGAAAATTTTAGAAAAAGGGAAAATAAAGGCTCAGACTTTTCAAACAATAAGTAAACAATAATTTAGTATGGAGTAAATTTTACTCCATACTGTATCAATCCTTCTGTGCTATCTTTAGCTAATATACGAAAAACAGCAACAACCTCTCTTCCTTCTTTTAGAGTGGCATGATCACAATCGACTATTTGCCCAGTTATACGTGTTCCATCTTCTAATTCTATAAGTGCACTCACATAAGGTGCACTAAACATCATTTCTTTGTTTGTACTAGTGTTATACGTAAAGTAAAGAACTTTTCCTTTTGTTGGTAACTTATAAGATTCAACGTTTTTACTTGTACAGTTTGGGCAATATGATGCATATGGATAAGTCTTTTTTTGACAGTCATGACATAAAGTGCCTAAAAGTAAATATTTTTGCTCTTTTTCTCGCCATATTTTTGGGGGTTCCATTATTTTTTCACCTCATCTTTACCAAATATGCTCACAATAGCTGAAGAACCTGTTCCTACAACATTGTGCGTTAAACCATATTGTGGGTTTTCAATTTGTCTCTTATCTGCTATTCCTCGCATCTGTTCGATAATTTCTATTATTTGCGCTATTCCTGTAGCTCCAAAAGGATCACCTCGCGCTTTAAGCCCGCCACTAGTGTTAATAGGTATCTTACCTCCAATGCTTGTGAGTCCATCTAGTGCTGCTTTTCCACCTTCACCTTTTTTAACAAAACCTATGTCCTCCAAGGCTAAAACTTCTCCAATAGGGAAGCTGTCGTGAACTTCAGCGAAACTTATATCACTTGGTGTTAAATTAGAAAGGCTAAAAGCTTGTTTTGCAGCTTTTACTGTTGCTTGTAATTCAGTTAAACTTTCTCTATTATGCAAGGCTATTGTGTCGCTTGCTTGAGTTGAAGCTAATATAGGAACAGCGGATTGTATCTCGCCATGATTTTTTACAAATTCTTCTGAAGCTAAAATAACAGTGGCTGAGCCATCACAGAAAGTAGCAGGGTCAAATCTTCCAATAGGATCTGCAATTCTTTTTGCTTTTAAGAATCTATCTATTTTTATAGCTCGTCTGAATTGTGCTTTTGGATTATTTACACCATTTTCATGATTCTTTGCTGGTACTGCAGCTAATTGTTCTAAACTGGTGTCAAATTCGTTCATGTGCGCTTTTGTAAGTAAAGCAAACAAACTTGTAAGAGTCGCTCCCATTTCAAATTCATATTGGTAGTCAATAACTCCTGAAAGTATTTGTTCCATAGTTTCTGCTTTTACAAAATCAGAAAGCTTTTCAACACCAATTACTGCTATAGTGTCCATTAAGCCACTTTTTACTGATAAATATGCGTGTCTAAAAGCAGCTGCTCCACTAGCTGTTCCAGCTTCAATTCGAGCATAAGGGCAATGGAGGTTAAAGTTTCTCACTGTCAATGGAGCAACAGACGTGCGAGTGAGTTCGTTTCCTACCAATGATCCAAAAATTATTTCATCAATTACGCTCTTATCGATATTAGCATCTTTAAGAGCTTCATAGAATGACTCTGAAGCTAAGGCTGAACCATCTGCATGGTAAAACTCTCCGAATTTGGTCATTCCTTGACCTATTATATACACTTTTTTGCTTTCCATGTTTTACACCTTAATGATTCCTTTGTACATGGCATATTGACCATAATCAATATACTGCTTACGATTAAGATAATAGTCTACAGTATTTTCTGTAGAGCGCATCTCTTCTATATGTTCTGTTACCAAGAATGAGAAGGCGTCACTTCCTGCCCCACTACCATAAGATGTCACAAATATTCTATCATTTGGTTTTGCATGATCAAGTATTTTGGCAAGAGCAATCATGGAAGCTGCTGAATAAGTATTGCCAATCTCTCTACATGCAAGGCTAATATCAATTTGTTCATTTGTAAAACCTAACATTCCACCAACAGCTAAAGGAAATTTTG
>CAZEQQ010000554.1:0-2084 GCA_964514425.1 uncultured archaeon | reverse complement strand
AAATGGAATTGGTGGCCTGGAAAAGTTCCACAAGTAACTAAAGAGTTAGAAGGATTTGAAGAAAATGAAATATAATCCTTCTCTTTTTTTCTAAAAAAATATAAATTTGGTATTTGGAATAATTTTTAAATGTATAAACAACTTTTAAATCGATGATTAAGAGCAATGGATTAGTAATTCTTTTATCTTTGGGAATAACTTTAGTGTCAGTGCTTTTGTTTATTTTTTTCAATTTTCCTCTTCTGTTCTTTTTTGCTTTTCCCCCTCTATTTTTACTAAGAAGAAGACAAAAAACACAGGAAACACCAGTAAAAGCATTCAATCCTATTTATTGTATTAATTGTGGTTTTGAATTCTCTGGGTTTGAAAGATTTTGCCCTATTTGCGGAGAAAGAAACGATAGATGAAAATTGGCTATAAAATACCGATAACAACTTCAAAATTTTTGTTTGACTAGAACACTTATTAAATCGTTTGTATATTGTAAACTTAGGTGAAAATATGGCAAAAATAGTCTTTTGGGATGTAGATACTCAAATAGATTTTATAGAACCTGAAGGCAAACTGTATGTTACAGGGTCAGAAAGGATTAAACCAAATTTGAGTAAATTAACTGAATATGCATCCAACAATAAAATAACTATTATAGGTTCAGTAGATTTTCATTCAGAAGACGATCCAGAAATTGAACAAGAAAATCCTGATTTTCAAGAAACCTTTCCTCCTCACTGTTTAAAAGGAGAAAAAGGTTCTGAAAAAATAGAAGAAAGCTTGTCAAAAGGGATTTTATGGGTAAATGAAGAAGAATTAGATGAAGAATCATTGGAAAACTTACTTGAACAAAAAAAACCAATCTATTTACGAAAAACACGATTTGATGTTTTCCACAACCCTAATACCGAAAAAATCGTTAAACTGATAAATCCCGAAAAGATATTTGTGTATGGTGTAGCTGCTGATGTATGCGTAAAGTTTGCTGTTGAAGGATTAATGAACCATAAGAATTTTGAGTTATTTGTCGTTACTGATGCTATTAAAGGTATAGACCCACAAAGAACAGAAGAGTTACTTAAAGAATGGAAAGAAAAAGGTGTACAACTGGTAACAACAGAAGAAGTCCTAAACATGAACTAAATAAAAGTAGATGTGTGTTTCTTTTTCATCTTTTCATGACATATGAGAAAATAGTTAATTTTAGAGAATGGTAATTTAAACTTTTATTATTTCCTCTGTTGCCCGAAAAATTCTATTCATGATGGTGTATCCTTCATCCCTTTCATCCACACTCTCAATGAATGCTAAGTTTACATTGTCTTCATCTAGTTTTCTTAAAACTTTATACAAATTGTGCTGAATTTCTTGTTTAGACTTACCAACAAGAACATAATCTATACCTTTTTTGTGGTCATGTTCATGATGTAAACAAAGTACTCTTTTCTTCTCTGTTCCCAATCTTTCAACTTCAGAATCAATAAATTCTAACTGTCTCTCTTTGTCACCTAAAACAGCTATCAACCTTGCATCTGGTGCGTAATGACGGTATTTCATACCTGGACTTCTAACAGCCTCATTATCGTTACTATACTGGGTGCAATGAATTGTCAAATTAGGTAGAAATTCTTTGAGTTGTTCATATGTAACTCCCCCAGGACGAAGTATAGTAGGAGGATCAGAAACAAGGTCAAGAACAGTAGATTCAATCCCGATTTGAGTTTCTCCTCCATCAAAAATTAAAGGTACTTTACCATTAAAATCTTTGAATACATGCATAGCTGAAGTAGGACTAGGTTTACCTGATAAATTTGCACTAGGTGCAGCTAAAGGAGAGCCGAAAGCAGTGATAAGTTTTAGTGCGATTGGATTGTTAGGCATTCTAACTGCAATGGTATCTAGACCTCCTGTAACCTTATCACTAATATCTTCTTTTTTCTTAAGAACAAAAGTGAGAGCACCCGGCCAAAAATGTTTAGCTAGAGAAGGAAGAATAGAAGGGATATATTCAACTAAACGTTCAAGTTGAGCAAGCTCAGAAATATGGACTATAAGAGGATTGTCAAGCGGTCTGCCTTTAGCTTCATAAATCC
>CAZEQQ010000553.1:0-2087 GCA_964514425.1 uncultured archaeon | reverse complement strand
ATAAATAGAAACATTTACAATAATAAATTCAAAACCTCTAGAATCTCAAAAGAGCGAGGCGTAAAGATACCTTTAAATCCTAAATTATTCAAAAAAATTCCTGTCTCACCAAATATATTTGTTGATACAAGCGAAAACAAGAACTCGAAAGAAAAAACCCTAATGTCAAAAAAAACAGGAAGAAGTAGAGTAGGAAGATACTATAATGACATAGAAATAGAGATAGTAGAGGAGCTAGTAAATACTATTTGTAATGGATACCCCTTGGAACTGTTAAGAAAGTGTTATAAAGAAGGAACTATTGCAGATATTAATCCCTTTAGGATTGGTATTATCACTTTTTATGCTGAACAAGCAAAAAGAATATTGGAGAAACTAAAAAAATTAGAATTCTTCGAAAAAACACACAATAGATGGATTGTTAAGCACAGAGAAAAAGAAATTCAAGTGAGAGTAAGTAATGTCGATAGATTCCAAGGTCAAGAACAAGAAATAATCCTATTAAGTATGGTTAGAAGTAATGAAGAAGGGAAAACAGGTTTTCTTAAAAACGTTCAAAGATTGAATGTTGCACTAAGTAGAGCACGTTTTAATATGTTTTTAATTGGTGATGCATCTTTCTATAAAAAATTGAGTAAAAATGATAGAGATCCTAACAATATACTGTTTAAGCTGGTAGACTATTATGAAAAAAACAAATGGATAGCAAAATACTATAGTAAAGAAACACTAGAATCACAAAAAAAGAAAGAAGATGTTAATAAGGAGAATTCAGAGAAATTCAAAACTCTATTAGCAATAATTGAAGGAATTAAAAAAGAAAAAACTACAGATAAGATTCCAGCTCTATCAATTGGGTTTCAGTTAGCAAAACTAGAACCTGATTGGAAAAAGAAGTATAGTGTTAAAAGACTAAAGCAATATTTGGAACAAGCAGAAAAGGCAAATTTGATTGAAATACTAAAAGAGAATGAAGAGAGTTTTGTAAAGCTAAAAGATAAAAAAATTCTTGATTTAAAAAAGCAGAAAATAGTATCAAACAAAAATAAAAATGCTGACAGTTTAGCAAAAAGTTTAGAATTACTAGTTGAAGTATTAAAAAACCAGAGTAAGAATAACTTTGTAGATCCTATTCCTCAAGAGATAATTGGAAATCATTTAATGAAAATTAATCCTAATTGGAAAAAAGAATGTGGATTTAAAACACTTACTCAATATCTAAAAGAGGCAGAGAAAGAAGGGATACTGCAACTGTTAGACATAAAAGGACAGAAATTTGTTAAATCTCAAACTCTAAGAGATGAAAATGAAACCATTGAGGAGGGCTCAGAATGATTTTTAAGGAAGGAAGAAATAGAGAATTTTATGATGAGATAATAAGAAAAAAGGATTTTACTTATGGATTTTTTGCTAGTATAGTAGAGTTAAATGCAGCTTTAATTGAATGTAAAGATGTGAGAGGTCATTCTACTGATAAACCAACCTCTATTGAGACCTTAATAGTACGTGTTCTTGATTTATTCGATACAATAACAAGAATTGAGTTGTACATGCTCACAGGTATTGCTCCAGAATTATTAGATAAAGATTTGGAAAATTTGAGAGCGCAAGGATATTTAGAATATGTAATACCTTTTGAAAGCGAAAAATTGCAAAAAAATATATCAAAAATTGAAAACGAAGTTGGAATAGATTTAATTATAAAAGAACGATTAGACGCGTTGATAAAAAGAAAAACAATCAAGCAATATAATTTAACTAACTTAGGAAAAAGACTATTAAAAACAAACGAAAAGGATTCTTTCGAAAATGTAAACATAGATTTTGCGTTTTTACGCAAAGATAATAATTGGAGAACAATAGGTCATATAACTGATAAAGGATCCCACAACAGGTTTTATAGAAAAGTAGATGAAACAGAGTATATATTTTTTGAATCTTTTCTTAAAGAATATGCGGATCAATTATCACCGGATAAAAATTTCAAGAGTTAAACCCAATAGAAACATTAGAAAGAGAAGAGTAAGAAAAAAAAAAACTTTTGGTAATTCAAACATTTAATACAAACGTTATAGAAACAAAATCAA
>CAZEQQ010000552.1:0-2089 GCA_964514425.1 uncultured archaeon | reverse complement strand
CGCCACTACCACCGCCTTCTGGAGGAGTAGGAGGTTTTAATCCAGCAGCAGCAGAAGCTATTTCATTAGCAAAACCAGGAGAACCAGGACCGCCACCGCCACCACCGCTAGGAGCGGGTCCAGCACCAGGTGTAGAACCAGCAGGCTTTAATCCAGAAGCAGCAGAAGCTATATCATTAGCAAAACCAGGAGAACCAGGACCACCACCACCTAAACTGGGAGGAGGAACACTACCGCCGCCACCTAAACTGGGAGGAGGAACACTACCGCCGCCACCTAAACTGGGAGGAGGAGTAGATGAAGCTTTAGGAGGACCAGCAATAGGAGGACCAGAAGAAGGAGGACCAGCAAAACTGGGGGCACCTCCACCAGACGCTATTCCTACTTTACTTTCAATTTTATCTAAACGAGACTCTAATTCACCTAGAGCATCTTCCATTCGTTCTGTGGATTTAATTACAATACTTCCGATACTCTCAATTAGCTTTGTAAGTTTCATAATAGCTTTCTTTGAAGAATCAGAACTTCCTGTAAGGAGACTATCTAAGTAATCATCGAGTGACAATGTTATCAAGTAAACAGTTAAATTATTATTTAAAAAGTCTATGATAACATCATATAAGATAGATTAGTTGTCAAATTATTAGATAAAAGAGAAAAGAAAGCATAATTATCAATTCTTAGATAATTAATTGCTCATACCATCCTCAAAAACATCAGATAATACTTCAATGACAAATTTAATATCGGTAGTTGATATTCCATAATGAGTAACAAAACGGACAATTTTCTCACCCATAACGATGGCTTTCACACCTTCTTGTTCTATTCTATCAACAAAATTTTGGGCAGAAAAAGGGAGATGTTCCAAGTTTATAATAACAATATTTGTGTCAACAGGTTTAACTATGACATCTGGGAAATTTTTAAGAGCTTTTTCTAGCATTTTAGCATGTTTATGGTCTTCCTCTAATCTATCAATCATATTGGTAAGAGCATATATGCCTGGAGCAGCGATAACACCTGCTTGACGCATTCCACCACCTACCATTTTTCTGTTCTTTCTAGCTTTATGAATAAAGTCCTTAGAACCTGCAATGATGGAACCAACGGGACAAGCTAAACCTTTACTCAAACAAATTTGTATGCTATCAAAGTTGGAGGTTAAGTAAGAAGGTTTTACACCTAAAGCAACTGAGGCATTAAATATTCTAGCTCCATCCAAATGGGTAGAAATGTTATTATCATGAGCAATATCTATAATAGTTTGAATATTGTCTTGGGGAATAATTTTTCCTCCACCTCGATTATGGGTGTTTTCCAAGCAAACCAATTTAGCTTCTGTAAAGTGAACATTATAGGAGCGTTGAACTATGTTTAAGATATCTTTTGGATTTATTACGCCATTTTTACTATTTACTAAGAAAGGATATGCTCCAACTAAAGCACTTATTCCTCCTACTTCGTACATATAGATATGACCTTCGGGATCAAGTATAATTCCATCTCCCCTTTTTAAGTGGGTAAGACAAGAGATTAAATTACCTTGAGTACCACTCGTAACCAAAAGAGCTGCTTCTTTACCTAACATTTTTGCAGCAAGTTCTTCGAGTTTTATTACTGTTTCATCTTCTCCAAAAACATCATCTCCGAGTTGTGCGCTAAGAATTGTTTCTAACATCTCTTTTGGAGGAAGAGTTACAGTATCACTTCGTAAATCTATCATAATTTTTACGTTCAATAAAATTTTTTAAAGATTTTCTTTTGAAGATATAGTTGAAAATAGATTCAAGCGACTAAATAAAGTTAGAAGATTGAATTTATATAAACTACTTTTTCTGATAGACCGCTACAAGAACGAGACTTTCATTCTTCCCCATTTTAACATTAATTGTAAGAACATTCTCTTTCGTATCAAAATCAAATTCTCTTATTATTTTCGAGTTGGGAGGAAGATTAAACCCGCTAGTGAAAATAGCATGAAGAAGTTGATGTTTTTTTTGAGTAGATAGTTTTATTTGTGCAATTTCAATGTAACCTTGTAAGTTGATCGTCATCATTTTCAATTCATTTTGGAGTTTATCATAAA
>CAZEQQ010000551.1:0-2099 GCA_964514425.1 uncultured archaeon | reverse complement strand
TCTGTTTCTGTTGAATTTATCATATAGTTAAGCCAATATTTTAAATATCCCTCTATTATTCGAGACATTGATCCTTTTCCTGCTTAAACTTTTTTCAAGTTATCAATATGAAAAATAAAAAACAATGTGTGTATTGTGATAGAAAAGCTGTAGAAAAATGTAAAATCTGCTCTAAAGCAGTATGCACAGCACACTTAACAATTCATGATAACTGCACCGATTGTGCAGGAAAATTACCAACAGAAGATCCAGACTTCTGGTAAAAATTCCCTTTTTTCTCTATTTTTTGCTATTTTTGTCTAACTTGTGAAAAAAACGCTCACAGAAGCATAGCAAATTCTTTTCAAATGACTTCTCCGTGATATATGTATCATAGCATTTTTAGATAGTGCTGAAAAAGGCTGCAATGTTACATATTCTTTGAATTACAAGCGTTCTAATTTTTGTAGTGCAAAAAAGTAAAGCTGATATCTTTTTTTTCTCTGCAGCATCTTGCGGAGCAAATGATTATTTTCTCGTCTAAAAACGTGATATTAGAGAGTAAAAAGTGCATAAAAATAAACAAAGGAAAAATTTTGAGAATCAGGGAGAAGAATCGGAAATTTTCCCACGTTCTACAAATGCCGAATAGAGATAAAATTCCCAGAGATTAGCAGTTTTGAGTATTTTTCTATATTCTCGAGCTGTAAATTCTTTCTTTTTCACTTGTTGTTGTTCTGTAACAATCATAATATCACGTAACCTTGACTAATTAACAAATAAACTACTGAAAAACCATAAACAATAACAAAGTAAGTCAAATAAAGTAATAATTTCATTTTTCTATTTTTTTCTTTCTTTCTCTTCTTTTTCTGGGCTACCCTTCCCCTTCCCTTTGTTTTTCTCCTTTTGCTCTTTTTGTATGGTGGTGGGTCGTCCTGAGTTTTTTTCTTGTGGCCTTGTTGTTAGTTTTTCTATTTCTTCTGTGATTATCTTTTGTAACTGTGGTTCGAGTGACAGACTTTTCTTGTTGATTGTCACACTTTCACCAGGTCGATGAGAGACAAAGCGACTATGAATAAAAGGAGACCAGAAGAGAAGAGAAGCGGAGAGAGTTTTATGATCGAGTTTGTCCTGGAGCTGCTCATAAAAAGTAGTTTGAACACCAAGATCTTCATGACTGACAGTATGAGAAAGATAAGGTTTACTATTACTACAACGAGTAAGGTGAGAGACCTTAGCATCAAAAAGAAAAACAGAAAAAGGGGAAAGAAAAAGGAAATCAAGAGAGGAAAGAGAACCAAACCAACTAAAAAAAAGAAAAGGGGAAGAAAAAGAAGAAAGGGAGAAAAGAAGAGGGTTAGCCAAGAGACTTTGGACATCAGCAGTTATAGAGCCTAAGTCTATAGGGGGGGTGAGTCTGTTCACAACTATAGTAAAAACGTCTTCTTTTCGCTTATCTGGAAAGGCTTCAACAAGGCGCTCATTAACGAACTTTAAAACACTATAATTGTTCTTCTGTGCTTCTTTTTCTAATTGTTCTAACATATAAGCAAAAATAGCTTGCTCCCACATTGTTCCTGAGTTACTTATTTTATGTAACTCTCTTTTACTACGTTCAATGTTGCTACTTATGGTGTTTTTTGCTACTCCACGTTCATACGCAATTTCATTATAACTTTTCAATTCAAAGTGGTTCAGTATTAGATCATTGAAACTATGTTGCTGGTTCGTTTTTTCTGCGTAATCTATAATGTAAGTTCTATATTTATCAACTATACTTCCTGCAGGTATAGTCAAGATTTTTCCTTCAGTGACAAAATGTCCTGGAGAATTATTATTAAAAGGGTGAGCTTCAAGTTCCGCTTTTACTCTTGTTAGAATCCTGCTGAGAAAAGAGATTTTATTTATTGTGGCGGGTAAAACCTTATTTTTATATCTCCATTTTTCATTGATCATATTTCTAATTTGATTATGACCAGGTTTATTTTCCCATGTTTTGAAATGCTCTATTATTTCATCAGCTATCTTTTTCCATTCTCTTTTTGCAAATATGAACATCAATGTATCTTCTTTTTCTTCTATAGTTCAATTATTATCATTATTGCAATTTTTAAAAC
>CAZEQQ010000550.1:0-2099 GCA_964514425.1 uncultured archaeon | reverse complement strand
ATCACAGACTATCCTGAAATACAATTAGTTTACCAACGGCCTATCGATATTGTCCGAGGCGTTCAACAAGGAATTTTGTCCTTAGGCATCGTTGGTCGTGACCTTATTGAAGAATGGCTTTCTTCAAATGTAACTGATGATTTAATAATTATCCACGATAAACTTAATTTTGGCAAATGTAAATTAGAGGTTGCAGTACCGGATGATTGGTCTATTGAAACTGTAGAAGAATTAAGAAATATCCAAACAAAACTACGTGTTGCTACAGCTTTTGCATCTTTAACAAATGAATTTTTTAAAGGGAAAAAAATACCTGTACAAATTATTCCTGCAAATGGTTCAATTGAAGTATACCCTACTCTAGGATATAGTGATATCATTGTCGATCTTGTTTCATCTGGACAAACTCTCAAAGAAAATAGATTAAAGAGGTTAAAAAATGGAACTATTTTAGATTCTCAAGCAGTTTTTTTTGGAAATCTTGAATGCTTACAAAATCCTTTAACATTAAGCATAACAAAATCATTTATTGAACTTTTCGAGGGAAGATTGAGAGGAGAAGGTTTTGTTTCTGTCCATGTTAACATGAAATCAGATAGTATGGAAGAAGTTGCACAGTCCCTTTTCTCTTGTGCAGGGTTAGAGGGGTTAGAAGGTCCAACTATTTCCCAAATAATAGCAAAGGACGGAACGAAACTCTTTGCAGCCCACATTATAGTAGAAAAGAAAAAACTCACAGAAGCTTTACGTTCACTCCGTTCTGTAGGCGGAAGTGGGGTTGTAGTTTGTCCTACTTTATACATCTTTGAAGAGGAACCAAAGATCTACACACAATTACTAGAAAAATTAAAGGTGAAAAAAGATGATTAAGATATACTCTACAAAATCAGCACGAGAAACAATATTAAAGCGTACGTTAGTTGGAGAAACAGAAGTTCAAGAAAGAATTAAAGAAAAAAATAAGCAGTTATTCGGAAAACCTTTTTCTCCTCTCGATGTAGTGAAGTTTCTATTATCAGATGTTAGAAATAGAGGTGATTTAGCTCTCAAAGAATGGACAGAAAAGTTAGACGGAGCAAAAGTTGATTACTTCGAAGTTCAATCAGAAGAGTTTGAAGAAGCTTTAGAACAAATAGGAGGCGAGATTACCTCTGCTTTAGAACTTATGAGAGATAGAATATTTTCTTTCTTCGCAAAACAGAAGATTGACTCATGGTTAACATCCGATTTAGGAGGGCAGATGGGATTAATGGTGAAGCCTATCCAAAAGGTAGGCGTCTATATCCCAGGTGGAACCGCACCTCTTCCTTCTTCAGTATTAATGTCTCTTATTCCGGCTATAGTAGCGAAAACAAAGGAAATAATAGTTGTTTCACCTCCTTCAAAGGAAGGGATATTAGATTCAACTATTATTGCGGCTTGTAAACTCCTAATGAATTATGGTACGGATATCCGATTATTCAAAATAGGAGGAGCTCAAGCAATTGGAGCTCTAACTTTTGGAACAAAACAAATTCCGAGTGTGGATAAAATTGTTGGACCAGGCAATATCTTTGTTTCTTTAGCAAAAAAGGAAGTATTCGGTATCGTAGGGGTAGATGGAATTGCAGGACCGACCGAAGCTATGATTATAGCTGATGAAAGTGCTAACCCTTCAATAGTCGCTGCTGATCTTTTAGCTCAAGCAGAGCACGATTTTTTGGCTATCCCAATTCTCCTCACTTCAGACAGTAATTTAGCAAAAGAGGTGCGAAACGAAGTAAAAAGACAGTTGAATTCACTTTCACGAAAGGATATTGCTATTTTTTCTCTTGAAAATCAAGGAGGAATAGTGGTTACTGAATCTCTTGAGGAGGCTATTGAATTATCGAATGAGTTTGCACCTGAACATTTATCCCTAATTATTGAAAATCCATGGGGTATTATTCCAAAAGTTACTAATGCAGGCGGAATTTTTATCGGAGAATATTCGTGTGAGGTGTTAGGAGATTATATTGCTGGTTCTAGTCACGTTATGCCAACAGGAGGTTCAGCAAGATTTGCTTCTCCTTTGACCGTTCAAGATTTTGTAAAATATATCAATATTGTTGGTTTAGATC
>CAZEQQ010000549.1:0-2106 GCA_964514425.1 uncultured archaeon | reverse complement strand
TAGGTTTTGAAGCATAGAAATGAATTTCATGTAAGAGATGATTCCAAATATCTTGGACTGTTTTTGTTTCGCTAATAGAATTAATTGCAACTAGAGGGCTAGGATCTAACAAAGGGTTGATTTCTATGAAAAGTGACCTTCTTTTGTTGGGAACTTCGAATGTATGTGTATTAAAAAATATCGGATATTCAGAATTGGAAGTATATATTTCCTTATTTAAGTCAATTGTTATGTTAGGATGTTCTGGAGAACTTGGCGTTTCGCTAGTATTCGTCATCTATTAACAAACTTATTATTAAATATTAGGTGGAAGTATATAAACTGTTTATTAAAACTAGTTAATTAAATTTACTATCTTGATTGTCATACCATTTACAATGATTTAATAACTATCAGAATAGTTATTAAATTGAGCTTTTCTTATTAAGACTTGATAGTAAACCTTATAGTTTGCTATATTGTATTGGAGTTTATTATTAGAAATTAATGAAGGATAATTATTTTACTATTTATGGTAATACCAAATCTATTGTAAACCGTGGACAAAAGTTTGCCAGAATTTCAGTATATTTAGGTTCCTCTGTTTTACTTGTTCCTCTTCTTTTTTCATACCTATCTTATTTGGGTACAAATATTGATATTCAAAGTAAGATTAATGGCAAGGTTTTAGGTGTAGAAGAGAGAATTGTAAGTGCAGAAGAAGAATATAGTCAGGTTGTTATTCAAGGTAGAACTCTCTCACAAGAGGATAAATCCAGAATAATTAATAAAATGTCTTCTGAAGTACATAAAGGAGATAGGAGAGAAATAGTTTTAAGAGCATATTTAGAAACTGTGTTATGTTCAAATGGAACAAAACCTCCACTTGCAAATTACACAAAAGAATTAGTTGAAAGTTCGGATAAACATGGTTTAGATTGGAGATATACCACAGCCATTGCCGGTGTCGAAACTTGGTTTGGATGTGCTGGTGGAGCGGATGGATATAAAAATGCATGGGGGTATGGAGGCGGTCCTTCGACCAGATTTAGATATAATTCTTGGCCGGAAGGTATTGAGGCTTATACTGCAGGTCTTGTAAAAGGATATGGAACTAAAATTGATTTTTATAGAATTGCTTCATTTTATACTCGTGGAGTTGTAGGAAGAAATGATCCTTGGGCAGATGGAGTACACAGATATTTATATGGAATTGATAGTATTGATAGAGCATTATCAAAACAGTAAATAGAACTTAATTATATGTAAATTTCGTATGATATAATACTGCCTAAATAAATATAACTAATATGATATATCTTTCTAAACCGTCCTCATTTAACATAAAGCTTGATAACAATTCGCATTCCTTAATATTAGAAGAAGGTATAAGATATGATGATGTACTTGAAGGAACTTTGGACTATGTTCGTCCATGTTTGTTAAATCCGGATCTAGATGTGCCAATTCATTTATATCGAGTATATCAAAATCTTCACAATGAAGCAGATAAATCTCTTGGCGATAAAGTAGAGTATGATTTACTATTAATGCCACCGAATGTTACTGGGGTGGAATATGTAAAAACTCATGGACATAAAACACCAGAAATTCCGGGGAAGGATTTAACCTATCCTGTAATAATTGAGATATTATATGGTGCTGGGACTTTTATTTTGCAAAAGTTCAATAATAATTTTGATCCCTTTGTAGCAGTTGAACCAGAGATAAGTGAGGTATATATGTTAAAAGCTCAAAAAGGAACTAAGGTTATCATTCCTCCGAATTTTTATTATACACTAATTAATACTAGGGGTACCTACTTGGTAACAGGTAGATTACATCATTGTTGGGATATGGCATCCGAAAGGTTGAAACTTGAGGAGAAACAAGGCACATGTTATTACGTAATTAGAAAGAATGCCAGACAGGAGATTGTTAAAAACCCTAATTATAAAAACACTCCTAGGCTAATGAAGATTAAGCACAATCAAATTAACAAAATTGTTGGCTTTAGATCTTCAAAACCATTATCAACATTGATAAGGAAAAATCCGGAAAAGTTTAAATTTTTAACTAACCCTTCGAAATTTGATTGGATAATTGAATCTTAATCATTTAGAGAGA
>CAZEQQ010000548.1:0-2106 GCA_964514425.1 uncultured archaeon | reverse complement strand
CAATTGGAGTTTATCATAATAGTTCTTGTAAGTAAAAAATAAGCATTTTGAGCCAGTCCCTCAGGTGCTTATTTTTGTTGCATTTAATAACTTTTTATAAAAAGTGACATGTTTTGCATCGGAAAAAGTGTCATGTCTGCACTTGTAAACGCTTTTCTATAAATTTAAAATAAGCATATACTTAATAATTAAGTTATCACAGCTAAAACAGAAGAAATTAAATATTGATGAGTAGGTTATTATATTAACATAAGCGAGACTAACTATTAAAAGTCAAGTCTAAAATGAATGTTTTTGAGTAAAGTGCAGAAATGCATTTTAGATAGATAAAGAATTCTGTCAGAGTTATTTGTACCCTGAAAACTGCATGATAAATAGAACACCTTTATAAGTGCTCAAAAAAGAAGATGTTTCAAGGGAAAGTTAAACTGCTTTAATGTAAAGCTGCCCAGTTTTTTGAAGATGATAAATTACGCGTACGAGTTTTTTAGCTGCATGGGATATTGCAACATTATAGTGCTTGCCTTCGGATCGTTTCTTTACTAGATATTCTTGAAAAGTTGGATCCCAGTGACAAACAAATTTTGCAGCATTGAATAAGGCATAGCGTAAATATCTGGAACCACGTTTCTCCATGTGAGAATAAGCTCCATCAAGCTGACCTGATTGATAGGTCGAGGGCGATAATCCGGAGTATGCAAGTATCTTGTCAGGAGAATCAAAACGTTCAATGTCGCCGATTTCAGCAATAATCATGGCACCCATGCGATAATTGATTCCGGGGATAGACAGAATTGGAGAATTTATTTCATCCATGATGCTCTTAATTTCAGCTTCTATTTCATCAATCTCGGAATTGAGTTCCTGAATGAGCTTGATTGTATGCTTTAATTCTAACGATTTGGCAGGCATATTTGAACCAATAGAATTTCTTGCAGCTTCGCGAAAAAGGATGGCTGTATGTTTGGAATAGTGACCTTTGGAAGCTGTTTCAAGTAGATTGCTGAGTCTTGTCAGATGAGCTGATGAAACAGCAGCAGCACCTGGAAATTCAGCAAGCAATGCATAGACAGAAGATATGTGAAGTGTCGGAACAAGCTTTTCCAGTTCAGGGAAAAGAATAGTAACAAGCCGTGAAACAGAAGTTTTGAGTTTAGCACGTTCTTTTACCTTATCAAAACGATAACGGGTTAAAGACTTTAATTCTTCATTGTGGTAAGATGTGTCTGAGTAGGACTTCAAGTTCACATCAGACATAATCATAGAAACGATTGTTCGGGCATCTACCTTATCCGTTTTCGTCTGTCTAAGGCTTAGACTTTTTCTGTACAGACTGGTGTGTAATGGATTGATAACATAGGTGGTTAGACCTTTATCAATGAGATAACCGAGAAGATTGTAGCTATAGTGTCCAGTGGCTTCAAGCCCTACTTTTACTTTAGTTAAATCCTCAGTAACAGAGGAAATCTTATGAAAAAGATCATTGAATCCATCTCGATTGTTTAGAATGGTAAATGTCTTAAATAGCACCTGACCATTAGAATTAGTAATAAAGCAATCATGCTTATTTTTAGCAACATCAATTCCTGCGTATATCATAGCAGCACACTCCTTCGAAATATAATTTGATACTGTTTTAGAACCACTGGTGCTCTCTGCGATTGTAACCTCGTTCTAAATAAACCGTCATGCGGTATCTAACTGATTAACAAGTGAGCAAAGAGACTGTGGTTAGAGCCTCACTTAAACCATCAAGTGGTAGGTGAAAAAAACTAATCCACAGCATCTAAAACAAGCATAGCCTAACCTATAGAAAAGGTAAAGAATGGCCATGAGATATAGTATCAGTCTCTGGAGAGAGACTTAAATAAATACTACTTCTATATAATACGAGGTGATATACAATATGCAATATAAAAGTTTTATTACTAGCTTTGGATTATTTAGTACTATTGTAGTAACTGTTATAGGAGTGGGAATATTTTCCTATCCTCAGGAAGTAGTATCTATTGTAGGAACAGATGGATGGATTTTAACTATTTTTGCAGGATTAATAGTTTATTTCCTGTTGTATATTGCATATTCGACAATAAGATCAAATGGATA
>CAZEQQ010000547.1:0-2121 GCA_964514425.1 uncultured archaeon | reverse complement strand
AAGCGATGCTCAGCTTGCTCTTATAATGAGAGCTAATTTCTTCGGAAAAGAAATTCCATCATCACTTTTGGAGGTATAATAATGTCGTTCATAGATGATTTAATAGAACTAATAAAAAATATTCCTCGACCAATTGACTATCCTTTTACCACTACGCAGTTAATCATATTTGTTTCTATTGCAGCATTACAGATAATTTGCTGTTGGCTAATTTATATCACTGCTAGAAGAAAAATAAAAAGCTCAAAGATGAGTAATACAGGGACAAATGCTTTATTACTATGTTTGTTAGGGTGTTCTCTTTATCCTATAGGTGGTTTCATAACCTATCTATATCGACTAGTAATAGACCCAGCAAACTCTATTTTGTTTGGAAACACAAACTTCTTTGTAGTTGTAGGTGGAGGTTTTTATGCTATAGCTTTTACAGTTTATATCAAGGAAGTGGTGAATCTTGCAGATTATGTAGTAAAAATTTTTAGAGTCGTTTTCTATGGAGGTTTTACTTTAATAAGTTTTATTACTACTACAATGTTAATACACTTCGTTTATCCACTTAATGAACAGTTTGTGAACGTTGTTTTTGCATTAGCAGCTTTAGCTTTATGCTCATTCATGATATTAGGTTGGGTTTTTGCTTTCATTGATTATTTTAGAGTAAGTAACAAACTAGCAAAAGTAAGATTAGGAATGAATATTATTTCAGCAACAATTATGACCATACAAATTGCTTTTATTGGAATCTATTTCTTCTTAACAATATCTGAAGGAAAAATTCAACTATTACTACCTTACACTGTCTTATTTGTTTATGGCTTAAATATCTTTACAGCACTCACCCTATATTATGGATTCTTTATTCCGCTTAAACTTCAAGAGTGGACAGGTATACTTCCCCCCAGTTTCAAAGCTTTAAGAGAAAAACAAAAGTTACTAGCAAAACAAGAAAGTAAAGCATAAACAGAGATTAAAAAGAAGTCTTTAAAAATTGACTTTCTTTTTTTCCTTTTTTAGATTGATAATAGTATTGAACCAATTACAATAAGAACAATTCCTACTATTTGTTGTTTTCTAATCTTTTCCTTCAAGAAAAAAAAGCTGTATAATAGAACAATTAAAGGAGAAAGAGAAGAAATTGGTGTGCTTCTTCCAGCACCAATAAGAGTTACTGCGGTGAAGAAGGAAACACCTCCAGCTATCCACGTAACAGCTCCTCCGATAACAAGAAAAATAGTTGACTTTTTGGATGGAAAGAACGAATCTTTTAGGTTTAGATGTTTGTTTTGTGTAACAATAAAGGCTATTATTCCTGCTACTATAGTCATAACTCCATTTCTGAGAGCCATCATGGGGATAACAAAGTTAGTTTCAGGTTCTAACAACAATTTAGTAAAAACAATAGTTATGCCCCAAAACAAAGCCGCAATAAGAGCAAAAACTATCCCTACTGGATCAATAATGGGTGTTTTTTGTATAGTGAAAGTTACATCTTTTTCTTTTACTTCTTCAATAGTTTCTTGCAAAAGTGATAAAGGTAAATTTTTCTTCTTTTTGAAGAATGTAATGACACTTACACCTAAGACATTTAGCAGTGTTCCAATGATAATAATAATTGTTATGACTTCTAAACTAAAAATAAGTAAAGATAAAGTAGTAAAAACAGGATAAATTGCAGTAATAGGTTGGGCTATAGCTGCATCTAATCTTTTGAAAGCGAATAAAGAAAGGACATCGCCAATGGCTATGGTTATTATTGCAAAAATTAACCACAAAAGGTCAATTCCAATGAAAAAATAACGAAACGCTTCTATTCCATACATTGTAATGCTAATAATAACAAGAAGAGGAACAGCAAGTAAACCTCTTGTAAATGTAGCAAAGAGCGGGTGGATATCTCTCACTCCTACTTTGTATAAAACATATCCTGTACCCCAGCCAAAAGCTGCTAAAAAGGATAAAGCTATCCCTAGAGTGATTGACATTACATTGAGTAGAATGACTTGGTTAAAAAAAATTTGGAATAGACATAAACTGACTAAAAGTATTGAATCATATATTACATAATTTCATAGTTTTAGATATTAATTCTTCCAATTTCTTTCCTACTACAACAGTACCATG
>CAZEQQ010000546.1:0-2133 GCA_964514425.1 uncultured archaeon | reverse complement strand
CCAGATAGAAAAGTCATCGTTGTTTCAGGAGATGGGGATATCGCAGCTATAGGAGGCAATCATTTTATTCATGCTGCAAGAAGAAATGCCGATATAACAGTTATTTGTGTGAATAATTTTAATTATGGAATGACAGGTGGTCAAGTAGGACCTACATCATATATAGGACAGTTTCAATCTACAACACCTTATGGAAATATTGAAGAACCTTTCAATCTTCCCTTTTTAGCTGAATCTTGTGGAGCTGTTTATGTTGCTAGATGGACAGCTTTAGATGTCCGACGAATGAAGGAATCCTTTGTTGAAGCTATTAATAAACGAGGATTTAGTTTTGTTGAAGTTATCAGCGTCTGCCCAACAACTTGGGGTAGGAGAAATCGTATGAGAGAGGGTAAAGATATGCTCGAATACTTTAGGAAAAACTCTGTTCTCAATCACGGAATTGATCCTCGTCAAGTAGATATTGAGAAAGATGGTAAAATCATTGTTGGCAAATTTGTTGATATAGAAGATAAACCTACTCTAACGGATAATCTTCTTCGTATCCAAAGGATTGCCACTGCACAATCTGAAAGTAGAGGTGATTAAGTGGCAAAATCGAGTCGTGTTGAAGTCAAATTTTCGGGTTTCGGTGGTCAAGGTATTGCTTTAATGGGCGGTATTTTAGGCGAAGCTGTTTCTTTGATTGAGGAAGGTAAAAATGCTATAATGACACAAAATTATGGTCCTGAAAGTCGTGGTGGTGCAAGTAGTTCTGATGTTGTTCTTGATACTAAAGAAATAGATTTTCCTTTAGCTACAGAGATAGATCATCTTATAACTATGTCAGAAGAAGCATATATAAAATACATTCCTCAGTTAAAAAAAGGTGGGATTTTATTTTATGATGAAGGACTTGTAAAAGTCGATGACCAAGCAAAAAAAGCAAAAAGAGTTCTAGGTATTCCCGCTACTAAAATTGCAGAATCATTGGGAAATAGATTATATGCTAACATTGTTATGTTGGGGTTCGTTTGTGCTAACTCTGACCTTGTTTCTGAATCTTCATTGATTAGTGTTCTTAAAAAACGAATTAAAGCTGTTCATATTCCCAAGAATCTTGTTGCATTTGAGCGTGGAAAAACCTATAAAACAAAGGATGAATAAAAATGACAGAAGATAAAATTGGTGTATTTATTTGTCACTGTGGACGGAATATTGCTCATACTGTTGACATTGAAGAAGTAATGAGTAAAATTAAAGAAAACCCCAATGTAACAGTTTGTGAGCAAAATATGTATATGTGTTCCGACCCAGGTCAAAATCTCCTTAAAGATATAGTAATTAACAAAAGTTTGGATCGTATTGTTGTAGCTGCATGTTCAAAAGATATGCATGAAGATACTTTTCGTAATGCAGGAAAAGAAGCAGGTCTTAACCCATATCTTGTTGAAATGGCTAATATTAGAGAACAATGTAGTTGGGTTCATCCTAACAGAAAACAAGCAACTGAAAAAACAGTAAAGATTATTGAATCTGCTCTAGAAAAAGTAAAAAGAAGCAAACCACTTCATCCTATCAAAATACCTGTAACAAGAAAAGCTTTAGTTATAGGTGGTGGTATAGCTGGTATTCAATCAGCTCTAGATATAGCTGATGCAGGTTACAAAGTAACTTTAATTGAAAAAGAATCCTCCATTGGGGGGCATATGGCACAGTTAGCAGAAACATTTCCTACATTAGACTGTTCTCAATGTATTCTTACTCCTAAAATGGTGGCAGTTAATCGTCATCCTAATATTACACTTTATACGAATACGGTAGTTGATACCGTTGATGGTTTCATTGGCAATTTTAAAGTGAAATTTACAGTAAAGCCAAGATATGTTAAAGTAGATAAATGTAACTTGTGTGAGGATTGTGAGGATGTTTGTCCTGTTATTACTCATGACGATTATAACGAAGAATTATCTCCTCGTAGAGCTATTTTCATTGCTTTTCCACAAGCTATTCCAGCAGCATATATTATTGACCCTGAAGATTGTTTAGGAATAGATCCACTAATTTGTGCAAAGTGCAAAGAAGTATGTGAGCAAAATTCTATAGATTTTGACATGCAACCAGAAATAATTGAAGATGATTTTGGTTCCATTA
>CAZEQQ010000545.1:0-2136 GCA_964514425.1 uncultured archaeon | reverse complement strand
AGAATGATAGAATCCATAGGGAAAGGAAAAGAAGAGGATTTAAAAGATTTTGGAAGGGAAAGAGAAAGGAGAAAAGTAGATTTTTTGGAAAAAGTGAAAGTAAAAAAATGAAAAAGATTGAATTTAAATTTAAAAATTTAAAAAAAATTAAATTGGAGTTTTAAAAATTTAAAGATAGGAGAAAAGAGGAAAAAAGGAAAAGTAAAATTGTTATCCAATTCAGAAAAATAAACGGGAATAAAGGATATTGGAGTAAGAATGGGAATAAGAGGGGGAAAAATTGAATCTGAAAACAAAATGTTGGAAATTGCCAAGTATGAAAAGTAATGCAAGTAAGTTTTGCATCACGTATCAAAAAATAACAGAGAGAAAGTAAAGAGAGAAGGATTATGTTATTCTTCACCATTAGAGATGAAAGAATAATCACCAACGCGAAGAGAGTGACCTTTAAGGCCATGAATGTTGCTAAAAGTGCCAATAACAGAATCGGAAACAGAAGAACGATGGAGAGAAGAACTTTCAAGAATAACAGAACCCTTAACAGTACTGTTCTTAATAGTAACACCACGCTCAATCATAGTATAAGGACCAATAGTAGAAGAGTCAAGAACACAATTATCAGAAATGTAAACAGGAGGGATAATGTTGCAATTAGAAACATCACTATTAACAGAATGAGTGAGTTCAGTAAGATAATGACGGTTAATATCAAGAAGATCTTCAGGAAAACCAATATCAAGACGCCAACCATCAATAGGAGCAGCAGTAACAAGAAAACCAGAAGAAATTAGACGCTGAAGGGCATCAGTAAGTTCATACTCACCACGAGCAGAGGGTTGCAAACCCTTAATCATTTTGAAAATAACAGGAGAAAGAACATAGAAACCAGAAATAACAAAATTAGATTTGGGATGAAGAGGTTTCTCCTCAAGAGAAAGAATACGATTAGAAGAATCTAACTCAACAACACCAAAACGGGAAGGATTATCATGACGCTCAACATGGATAGTAGCGTGAGAGTTAGAAGAAGAGTGAATATCAAGAACTTTCTTCAAATTAGCAGAAAAAAGATTATCACCAAGCAAAAGAACAAAATCACTGTGAATTTTATCTTCAGTGAGACTTAAAGCAGCAGCTAAACCATGAGCTTGACCAGAATGCTGAACAACATAAGAAATATTGATACCAAGATCAGAACCATCTTTAAAATAATCAATAACAATATCGCGATGATAACCAACAACAATAATAATGTCATGAATGTTTAAAACATCACGCATATACTCAATAGAATGTTGAAGAATAGCTTTACCAGCAACAGGAAGCATATGTTTGGAACGGTAACTAGTAAAAGGAAGAAGCCTATTACCATAACCAGCAGCTAAAATAACCCCTTTCATAATAGCATCATACCAAAATACAGAAAATGTACTAGTATATGTATTTTATGAATAAGAAGAAAGGAGAGAGAAATAACAGCAAAAGAGCAGAAGATAGTAAAAAAATGAAATCACAAAAAATAATCGGATGATTACCATAAAGTAAATATTTTTATGCTGATAGAAGAATCATTTTCATATTTGGGGTGAATAATCACTGTATAAAAATCATAAAATATCGGTGACAATACCGATATATAACGAAGAAAAACATATATGTGAAGTATTGGAGAAAATACCAGAATATGTAGATTATATAGTTGTAGTAAATGATAACAGCACAGATAACAGCAAGAAAGTTGTAGAAGACTATGTAGAATGTGTAGATAAAAGAGTGATACTAATAGATAACAAAGAAAATGGGGGGGTAGGAGCAGGGACAATTAAAGGACATCTAAAAGGGATAGAGTTAGAAGCAGATATACTAGTAAGAGTAGATGGAGATGGACAGATGGACCTGAATTATTTTCCATTGTTATTAGACGAATTAATAGAAAACGACTATGATATGGCTAAAGGAGATAGGTTATCGAAGAGAGAATTTAGAAACAAAATGCCTAAATTTAGAAAATTTGGAAATTTTATTCTTACTATTATGACAAAATTCATCACATTTAAATGGGATTTGATGGATCCACAGAATGGTTACACAGCGATAAAAGTAGAAACATATAAGAAACTACCAATCAATAGACTG
>CAZEQQ010000544.1:0-2136 GCA_964514425.1 uncultured archaeon | reverse complement strand
AAGATGAGTTATTCAAAAAAAATGTTTATAAAAATTGTACTTATTGGAGAAGCTGCGGTTGGGAAAACTAGTTTACGTAAATCTTATTTAGGTGAGAGTTTTCCTACTCAACACTTAGCCACAATCGGTGCGGATTTTTCTAGTTTGACAAAAAATATCAATAACATTCCTGTTCTTTTTCAAATTTGGGACTTAGCTGGTCAAGATATTTTTGAAGGATTGCGAATGAGTTATTATAGAGGTTCATTAGGGGGTATTTTAATTTACTCTGTGTTAGAAAAATCTAGTTTAGAAGCATTAAGAACTTGGTTAGCAGAATTTGAAGCCCATACAGGTAGAGGGATTGTTCCTTTTGTTGTTATTGCTAACAAAATTGATTTATTAGAAGAAAAAGAGAGAAAAGAAGCTAAAGCACTGGGAGAAAAGTTTGTAAAAGAATTGAACTTAAAATATAAAGATAAAGGCTTTAAAGTTAAGTTTTTTACCACTTCTGCTAAAACAGGAGAAAATGTTCAAAGCGTTTTTGATTATTTAGGAAATTCTATTGTGGATTATATAGAATTTAGACGTAAAGTTAGGGGATAAGTATGGATTATGAAACAATAAAGAAAGAATTGATGAGGGAAAATTACGCGGAAATAGAATTACAAAAAAAGGAAGTAATAAATTATCTAACTGAAGTGATCAAAAATGAGGAGGACCATCTTAAAAAGAAAGCAATGAATTTGCTTCTTAAAGCGCCATATATGCCATTTAATAAAATTCTTGACATTTATTTTACTTCTCCTTCAACTTTTCTACGAAATTCAATTTTGGAAAATATTACTGTATTCCTTCCTTTTTTTTATGAATACTTGGTTTCTGATAATGATTTAGATAAGATGCTTGAACTAATTGACACAATCAACTCCAATAATCTTTATTCCTACTTAACAGTAATTGAAACAGATACACCTACTCAAGCAACACTCATTGAAATTGCAATTAGAACAGTAAATACCAACTTTTGTAATTTAACAGATTCTGTCATCAATTATTCTTCGATTGAAGAAAACAAAAAAAAGATTCGAACTCTTCTTTTGAACAGATTAAAAGATGAAAATATCAAATATAGAGTGCTTGTTTTACGAACTGTTTCACAATTCCCCATTTTAGCATCATTAATCCTTAAGGATATAAAAGACATAATAATTAATTCAGATAATGTTGAGGAAGTAAAAAATGCTTCTTTAGCACTTATGAATTTGCAAGATCCAAAAAATATTGATCCCCTTATTGGAAGATTAGAAAAAGAAACGGAATCACTTGATATACAGTATGCCTTAATTGAAGCTTTAGGTAATTTAGCTAATCCCAAAGCGTGTCCTTTATTAATTGAGCACTTTAAGAAAGGTGGAGAGATAGCTCTCTATGCAGCTCAGTCTCTTTCTATGATGGGAGAGGAAAGCTTACCTGCTTTAATTAACTCCCTCAAAGACGATTCTAATTTACCTTATACCGTTGAAGCTATGAAAAGAATTGGAGAAGTTAGTGCTACTTATCTATTTGAAGCAATAGATAAAGAAAAAGGCAACACGAAAAAGAATATTGCACAATGTTTAACAATAGTTATGGGAGAAAGACATGGGTATGAGAATGCAATAAAGAAGTTAACCGCACAATTAACAGGTAAGAACAGAGATTTTATTGAAGTTATTACTCAAGCACTATTAACTTTAGGGACACCATCTATTGAAATTCTCATCAGTGAATTAAAAGGAAACGATGTGGTTCTGCGAAAGAATGCAATAGAAGTGCTTAACCATTTTGGTACAACCAACATAGAATTAGCATTAGACGGACTATTAGAACAAGATACTATTAAAGCAGTAATATTGGGTTTGACTTTGTATTTATATCATCCCGATAAAGAATTACAAGAATTAGGATTATCTTTTACAATACATAAACAAAAATTCAGAGAGAAGAACGATGAAATTCTTGCTGTTTTGGAAAAAGCTATAACAGAATTTGACCCTTCGATTAGAGAAAGAACGTGTGAGATTTTAGTTCACCTTAAATCTCAAGCTATAAAATTGTTAAGTGATAGACTAAATGATCAGAATGTAAGTGTAAAGCGAAAAGCAGCTGAAGGTT
>CAZEQQ010000543.1:0-2137 GCA_964514425.1 uncultured archaeon | reverse complement strand
TTTTTCTGTTTCTATCTCTATTATATAGTTTGAATGTACCATTGCATTTGGTTGGTTCCATTTAATCAACCCATGTAGTACTCCACAGCAACATGTACAGCAATTACAGATATATCCTATCGTTTCTTTCACATTCATTGTTGAATGTATCAACCCTGCTTCTCCTGCTTCTTTTAGTATTTTTAGTGCTTCTTCTTTTGTTACTGGTCTTGTTTCTTCACTTTTTTCGTATGCTTTTTCTTTTTTTGAGAATACTATACATACATCTACTGGATAACTGCATTTTTTATTTATCAATTCTTGTTGTTTTTTGCATATACATTCTCTTACTCCCCAGCTTTTTGCTTTATTGATCATTTCTTGTGCTTCATTTGGTGTATGTATCTTCAATTTTGTTTCTATTCTCGTGTTTACTGGTATTATTCTATGCAATGCTGGTTTTTTTTCGAATATTTCTTTCCCTTTTATTTGGTTAAAATACTCTTCTACTAATTCTGCTAGTTCTTTATCTAATCTGTGTAGTTGCGCTTCATATATCCCTACTACAAATGGCATCAATCCATATTTTTTCCCCTTTTTCCCTTTTGCCACCCTTATTTGTCCTTTTTTTACCATTATTTCTAGTTTCTCTTCCACTTCTTGTTCTGTTTTTTTCACTTTTTTCGCTATTTTTTCTACTCTCTCTCCCATTAGTGTTAATTTACTTGCTAGTTCTGCTTCTTCTACTTCAAAGATTTTTTCCAATATTTTTAAGTGTGTTTGATCTTCTACCGCGGGATATCCATTTGGTATCGTGTCTAATACTTTCGCTAGTTTATGATAGGATAAGTGGAACTCTGTTTTCATTGACATTTGATAAGCTATTTACCCACTAGTTAAAAAGAATATCTTAAGTGTATTAACATGAAATGTTCAAAACCTCTAAAACGAAATTTTGAATTATCAATTCAATTTAATAATACTTATCTATTACTATGACAACTTTTTTAGTAGCAAAGATTTATGATTAAAGGTTGGCACCATGATTTCAAAAAATGTAGCATTAAAATATTCAGGTAACTATTATTTTTCCGATTTTTCTGAAGGTTCACTTGTTTTACATCTGTTAGAAAGGAAAAAATCTAAACTCGATGTTAAATCTTTCTTTGTTAATCTTAGATACAAAGGTTTGGATGATAATGTTCTTGAAAGTACTTTTAGGAATTTTCTTGAATTTCGTACATATCATGTTGGTGATAATTTATATACTTTATCAGAAAAAGAATGGAAAACGATTTTTGGTCGGGGATTGGCTATTTCAAACGCTTTAAAGACAAAATTAAATTATAGTGCCCGTAAAATAATTTCTAGTATTAGTTTCAAGGATATTGTTTTTTCTGGAAGTTTGTATAAGTGTTTTAATTGTTATGAAGGTGATTTATCCGATGATGATGTGGTGCAAATATTTCGAATCGCTAAAAAGATGAATTCGTCTGGTGTTACTATTGTTCCAAAAGTTCATCCTTTATGTGACAGTTGTAAAGTCTTGCCTCAAGAAAAATTGATTGCTAAAAAAGAATTGGTTCCTGAAATTTCTGTAAGTAGAGTAAATCCTCCATCTTTATCTGAGCCCATGGAAAACCTTTTTTATAGAATTGTGGAAAAAAATGAGCGAAATTGTTTTGGTGGGGTACTTTTTCATGAATTTAAACCTAAAAAAATTGCTGAATATGAAAAACTATTGGAACTTTTCTCTCTCTATCTGGAGAAGAATAACGTAAAGGAAACAAAGATTTATTGTGATTTAATCAATGATTTTTTGCTTATTTCTCTTAACTTGCAAAAAACATTAGAAACTATTGATGAACAAATTTTGCTTGAGTTAGTCTTTGAGCGTTTTATAAGGAAAAGTACTTTAGATCAAAAACACAAATCTCACTTGCGGGATGCCATTATAATTTTTTATTCGTTTATTAGAGAAAATAAACCTCTTGGCGTTCTAGTCCCCCCTGAGGTGTTAGAATTCACTTCTTCTTGCTTGAGAGAGGAGACTGAATTATTCAAAAAGCAACTAGAAATTAATCCTGTAGGAACTTTTTATGCTGATAACAAGGAATATCATGATAATTACCTCGAACTATTGAGGGAGAAAGTGTTA
>CAZEQQ010000542.1:0-2138 GCA_964514425.1 uncultured archaeon | reverse complement strand
TTAAAAGAATAGTTGATTGACATTATGAACAACTTTTTTGTGCATTATTATTATGGTAATGAAGAAAATGCTTGGTACACTGCTATTGGTACAGCTATACGGGTATTAGGCTATAATATGACTGTACAAATTTACTATAGTCGTAAGTTTAAACCATTAATAGATTTCCTCATAAGTTTGAATAAGAATAAAGAGAACCTCGCAATCTATGAATTAGAAGAAAAAAAATCACTACAACAACAAATAATGGAATTTTCACCAAACAATGCTCCTCCCGCTCTGATACTTATCACTAGTATTGAATTATTCGAAAATGATCTCACCAAGTTCTGTTCACAGATTGAACTACTGAAAAAGCATAGTGAGATAATCCTTATGAGCAATAAGGAAATTAAAGAAATAGAACGTATTTCAGAATACACTACGAAATATGAGTTAAGCAAACTGTAGATCTACCGCAATATGCCCAATCTTAGGACTTAACCACCTTACAATTTTAACCGATTCCGTAGAAAAAGAAGGAAGAGTAAAACTATCTCGTAATTTTCGTATTCTCTCTGCAACAACATCCTCTACTTCTGATGGCGAATTAAGAAAAGATGAAATCTCCCAATGAATTATACCTAAATCATTCCTTAGTGTTTTTATTGCTAAAGGAAGAGTTTGATCTGAAAGAAGAGGAAGCGGTAAAAGAACTCTATCTGCAGAATTTAATAAAAACTTAGGTATTATATCAAAACAGTCACCAAAGTACGGAATTACTCTACCCTCGCATTTATTCAAAGAAATATTACGAACAAGATATTCATAGGCTATTTTATTGATTTCAACACTGTGAATAGTACATTTTGGATGCTTACAAGCAATGATAATTGAAAATGGGCCTACGCCCGAAAAAAAGTTAACAATAGTTTCTCCATCTTTTACTAGATTAGCAATTCTTTGTCGCTCATAACTTAATCTAGGCGAAAAAAAGACTAAAGATGGATTAAGCTGAAACTGTGCACCATGCTCTCTATAAGTCGTTTCAAAGTTATTTTCACCAAAAAAGAATTGAAGAGAGCGAAGTCTTTCTTGACCTGAAACCTTTGAACTTTGAAGAGCAACAGTTCGAATTTTCGGATACTTTTTAATCATAGAAATAGCAAATTTCTGTAAATGTTCCTTGCTATAATCCAAGTCACGAATGATTAAAATATGTCCTATGATTTCAAAGGCAATTTTATCCATTATGGTTAACCTACTTATTTATAAATCACCAAGCAAAATCAAACGGTTCTTACCTCGAAGGGTAATAGTTGGGATATTTAACTCTTTTAACTTTTTTCTTAGTTCTCTATCTGTTGTTGCTACAATTGTAGTTGGTGTCTTTTTGACAAACATCAAAATCTCGTTATCTGCATAATCTAATCCCTTCTCTTCGAGAGTATCAAATGATGATGCAAGTTCAAGAGCTAATTTGGCTTTTAAGCGAACTGAATTTTGAGGATTTTGAACTAGTTTTTGGAGTTCTAAAATGACTGAATTTGGGATTAATATTTTAAAAGGTAAAGATATCAAGCGCTCAATTTCAGTAGAAAGATTGATTTTTTTTTCTAGAGGTAGCATCAACATACAAGTATCTAATAAAATTATGAATGGAGTGTGATTATTTGAATTAATTGTCACGTATTTCGCCTACTCCAATCAAACGAAAACGACCTGCCATACGACGAGATATAGCTACAGTAGTTCCAGCTCTAGCCGCAACCTCTCTGGATAACTTGACTTTTGCTATTTCTCCTTTGATTTCACTAATTACACCAGCTGTTTTAGCAGTCCCAACATTAAGCATCAATGTTTCTCCTTGAGCTAAAGGCTGAACTTTTGTGAGTTTTTCAGCACCTACAACATTTTCCATTAGTTTAACTACAAGTATGAGGTTTGAACGAATAGGTGGAGCATGACCAACAGAAGTTATTATGCTTCCCGCCATCTTATCAGCTTTTGTTAATGAGGGGTCTAGTTCGGTTCCAACCGCTACAAGACCTCCAGAAGATGCACTGTCTGCAAAACCTTGCTCTCCTACTGTAATACTAGTAATATTAGTAGTCATAGCTACATAACCACCCTTTTTACCTGGTATGCCCGGCACAATC
>CAZEQQ010000541.1:0-2145 GCA_964514425.1 uncultured archaeon | reverse complement strand
ATTGTGATAAAAAGGGAAAATAAGGAGGCAACTAATAAATCGTTAAAACTTACAATTGACTATAGTTTACCTAACTCGAATGAAATAGATATCTGGTATCCGTACTTCTATGCAGAAAAGACGAATAGCTCCAAAAAATTCTCTGATAGAAAATACTATTTCTTTGCCCCTTTTATCTCACAAGAAACTAAGGAAGAGAAAGTTTTGAAGGATTTAGTGCATGTTAGTGAATTGGAAGAAGGAGATCACATATATTACATGCCTTCGACATTTGATTTTGAATTTCTTGATGTTACAACGCGTAGATATGAGTTTCATTATGAAAGAGGAATGAGAGTAACAAAAAACCCTTCAATAAGCGCAACAAAACCTTTTTTACTTGAGGATTTAGAAGTTATGGAAAATATCTGGAATGAGTTGAAGAAATTAACAGCAAGTCAATTACAAAAAATATCTGGATACATTGATGATTGGCAAAGAAAATGGCAAATCACAGATATAGAAGATGAAACATATAAGGAATTCGTAAAACATACTATTAAACACGCAATGAAAGAAATAAAGGAGAATGACAACAAAAATAGTGATGCGAGTAAAGATCGCAATACTAATACGAGCGAAATTGAGAATATGATAAACAACTGGGCTACAAATGGAAAATTATTTGATTTGTTAGAATTATATATAAAAATATTAAAAGAAAAACCCGTATTGTAAAAATTTGTGAGGACTAGAAATGAAATTAAAAAAATATCAGTATTTTATAATGTCTTTAGATCCTGTTCATATAGGGACAGGTGGATATAGCTTAGGTCGAGTAGATAATGCAATTGTTAGAGAACCAAGTAATAATTTGCCAAAAATTCCTGGCACAAGCCTTCATGGTGCGATAAGAACTGCAGCTGCACATTATTATGGAAGTCCAGAATCTGCAGGTCAGAAACCAACCAGTCAAAAACCAAATGGAGAAACAGTTAATCCGATAATCTATACATTTGGTTCAGGTCAGGAAGGTGGGTTTCGTGCTGGGATAGTGTCGATAAGTGATGCTCAGATAGTCTTATTTCCAATAGCAACACAGAATGGACCAATTTGGATTACGACAGAGGAGATATTAAAAGAAAACAACATTAGAGTACCTGAGAAAGGAAACAATGATCAAAATAATAATGAGAACTGTTCAAAAGAAAATAATAAAATAAAAGGCGGAGAAACAGAAAATAACCTACTGAATGGTTATCTAAAAAAAGCATCAGTTACATCTGAAATAGTATTAGAGAATAATTTACTCCCACTTGGCTGGCTAATGATGGAAGTTGATAATAAAAGAATAAAACTGTCTCTAGAAAATGATACCAAGCAACCCGAAAATGAAATCTTGGAAGAAGTTTTTAATCGTACTGCAATAATTGATAAAACAATATTCTCAGAAATAGTGAATTCATCACTTGAAGTGCGTACTTCTGTTGCTATCAATCCTGAAACTGGAGCTGCAGAAAAAGGAGCACTATTTACTTATGAAGCAATTCCTAGAACTACCTTCTTGAGCTTCAATGTAATCGTAGATGATTATCGTGCAGAAGAGAATTGTTGGCCAGTCACTAAAAATTCAAAAAAAATAAATTTAGAGAAAAAATGGACTAACCCTAATGATGTAATAGAAACAGGATGTCAACTATTAGAATACCTAGGAGTAGGAGGAATGACTACTAGAGGCTTTGGTAGGATAAAAGTAGTTAAAATAATTGAAGGGGTATAAATGACAATAAATCTAGATAAATTAGCAGCTGATTTTTCTTGTAAAATTCTAGAATCTAAAGACAATAGTAAAAGTAGCGAATATTATGAGAAACTGGAAACAATGAGTACAAAAGTGTTGAGCATATTACAAGAACAAGGGATATATGCTTGCATATTGTATTTGCTCGCAAAAAGTAAAAAGAAAGAAGAAAAAGATAAGGAAGAGAGTTTAATTGCTAAAAAAATAGCCATTAATCTATTAAATATGCTTAATTCAGATGAGTTAAAAATGGCTGAATGTTCTTTAGAAGAAAAAAACTTAGATAAAAAATTTATTGAAGAAGAAAAAGAAAAAATTCTGAAACATATAAGAGAAAAAATTATTATAGACATAAGAAAAATCTT
>CAZEQQ010000540.1:0-2155 GCA_964514425.1 uncultured archaeon | reverse complement strand
CGCACAAAAAAGCAATACTGTGGCCGCCCATCCCTGCAACCGTCCCTTCGCAGCCGCACACTTGCTTTTTTTGTCGACCGCACCGTAGATTAATAAATAAATACTAAATTGGCATTTTGATATGATTTTAGATTTTATAAAACAATTATGGCTGATAAATTTCATAGCAAACCATTTGATGAAGGGACTTTAGTAAAACTAGAATTACTTAAGTTATACATTAAGTCTTGGCTTCCAGTTTTCATAGAGAAAAAAGAGATTTTTTGGAAGGATATTTACATCTATGATTTCTTTGCAGGCTCTGGTATGGATACCAAAGGTCTCTTCGGAAGTCCTTTAATTATTCTCAATGAATTGCGAAATTACTGTCAGAAAATTTCTGAAAGAAATATTAAAGTAAATATTCTGATAAATGAAATTGAAAAAGATAAAGTTAAAGTACTAAACGAAAGAATTCAAGATTTCTTTGAAGAATGCCGTACAAGAAAAAGTTTTGACTGCTGCAAAGACTGTCAAACAAATAATAAATGTCCTTTCAATTTTCAAATAACTTCAAAAGATTTTAAGGAATTATTTCAGGAAATTTACCCGACCATAAAGGCAACTTCAAATTTACCAAGGTTTATGTTCATTGTCCAATTTGGTATAAAACAGGTTACGCATACAATTTTTAAACAGTTAACTGATTTATCCCGAACTGATTTTCTGTTTTTTATATCATCTTCATTTGTAAGGAGGTTTGCTGAACTTGAAGAATTTAAGAAATATTTGAAAGTAAACAAGACAGAATTTGACAGTTCACAGCCTGAACATTGCCATAGAATAATTTTAAAGTACTACCAAGACCAAATTTCTAGCAAGTTATATTTCTTAGCTCCTTTTTCGATTAAAAAATCGGCGAATATTTACGGGCTTATTTTTGGCTCAAATAATCCTCTTGGTCTTGAAAAGTTTTTAGATGCTGCTTGGTCTTTAGATAAAAACACGGGTGAAGCAAATTTTAATATTGACAATGATAGGATTATTAAAACACAACAATTAAGCCTATTTCCCGAAGATAATGTAATAAAAAAAGTAGATGTATTTGAAAAAAATTTGATAGAATGGCTTAAAAATGATTATCGGAGTAATGTGGAAATTTACCTTTTTACTCTCGCTAATGGGATGCAAAAAAAACACACAAAAGAAGTACTAAAAAAGAATGAATCTCGTATAATTGTTGAAAGTGATATGCAAATAAAGAAAGGTAGTTATTACCTAGAATACAATCCAAAGAAATTGATAAAAATTAAGTGTAATGAATAGTTCAAGAATAGAGTGGACAGAAGCAACTTGGAATCCAACAACAGGTTGTACAAAAATATCCTCTGGCTGCGTTAATTGCTACGCAGAAAAAATGGCACATCGTTTAAAAGCTATGGGGGCAGAAAAATATTCTAATGGTTTCAAAGTAACATTACACGAAGACTGTCTTTCTGAACCCTTCAATTGGAAAAAGCCCAAAGTTATTTTCGTAAATTCAATGAGCGATTTGTTTCACGAAAAAATCCCTACTGAATTTATTGAAAAAGTATTCAACGTTATGAATGAAAATCCACAACACATCTTTCAAGTTCTAACAAAAAGAGCAGAAAGATTAAATATCTTAAATTCACAACTTTCTTGGACAAGTAATATTTGGATGGGGGTGACAGTTGAAAATATTGAATCAAAGAATAGAATTGATTTATTAAGAAATACAAATGCCGCTATTAAATTTCTCTCCTGTGAACCTTTAATTTCAGATTTAAAAACAATTGATTTAAAAGGTATTAATTGGGTAATTGTTGGTGGAGAATCAGGACCAAAAGCAAGACCAATGCACGAAGATTGGGTATTAAATATTTTTCAACAATGTAAAGACTCTGATATTCCGTTTTTCTTTAAGCAATGGGGCGGAGTTAATAAAAAGAAAAATGGAAAAGAGTTGAAAGGTGTTATATATCAAGAAATGCCCGAAATCGTTGAGTATTAACTTTTAAATATATATCACACCGTCCCTTCGCTGTCAGGCACTTTGGCAAAACGCACAAAGCCACGCTGAAAGCAAATTTTGCTAAAAAGCCTTCCAGCCCATCCCGCACAGGGTAGATTGGTACGGTAAGATTATGCAGCA
>CAZEQQ010000539.1:0-2160 GCA_964514425.1 uncultured archaeon | reverse complement strand
TGCACAAGATCTATATTTTCCTATATTTTTTATTGTAATTTTTGTATTTGGAGATACAACCATTGAATCAAAACGGCCTAAAAAGGGACAGATTGGAACAACAATCAAAGCATCTATGCTAGGCATAATTAATGATCCTCCAGCTGAACGTGAATACGCACTGGATCCTACGCTACTGGCAACAACAACACCATCTCCAACTAGTGTGTAAAGATGTTGATCATTAATTTTAACAATTAATCGTATAGTTTGCCCTACTTTGGTTGATGATACTACTACATCATTGGCACCAGTTAAGGTTGAAAAAGCCTTTGTGGATACTTCGACAGTGTTGCATTCTTCGATGAAATATAACTCTCTATCTAGCTTTTCTACTATTTCATCAATTTCATTTGGGACTATTTCTGTTAAAAAACCAACTTTTCCACAATTCACACCTAATATAGGCTTGTCAGCCCATTTTGAGTAAGTTTTTAATATTGCTCCATCGCCTCCAAAAACCATGACAATATCAAAATCAGTTTTATTATCAAGAAGATTATTGTCAACTATCTTAAGAGCAAGATGATCATCGAGAATAAGAGAGTAACCCCTAGATTCTAATTTATTATAGGCATCTAAAGCCTGCTCTATAGCATTATTATTTTCTGAACTTGTTAATAAGATAGAAGGTTTTTTGGCTTTCAATAGTTATCTAACACAGTGAAAAAACTATGGTAAAAAAGATTTAGGATGAGTCTTTTTTTACCATTTTAGTTATAAAAAATCCTACTGTTTTATCAATTCCGGGCAAAAAATTTTGCATTTTATAGTCATTTGTGTCTAGAAGAGGTTTATCTTTTGCATAATAGAATTCTTGTTCTATTGGCTCAAGATTGAGATTTTCGATTGCATATTTTATAACGTCTTCATTTTCTTCTTTTGTTATGGTACACGTAGAATATACTAGTACACCATTTGATTTGAGAAGGTTAACACAGGAATAGAGAAGTGCTTTTTGATATCTATATGTCGAAGAGATAATACTGTTATCAAATTCGAAATGAAGTCTAGGTCGTAGTCCTAAGGCCGTGCATGGAGGGTCAAGTAAAATTTTGTCGAATTTACCTATCCTTATGCTGTTCATTTTTGAAATATCACCTACCATAGTTTCGATATTGTTCAATTTATAGAGCGCTATCTTTTCTTTCAGTTTTTCTAATCTATTTTTTGATTTATCAATTGCTAATATTTTTGCTTTGCCTTGAGATAATTCACTCAAATGTAATGTTTTATTACCAGGAGCGGCGCATGCATCCAATATTCTTTCACCCGGTAGGGGGTTAAGGTTCAATGAAGTAAGGTAGGCGGGAAAACTTTGAAAATAACCTGTATTGGGGTTTATACCTAACTTATTAAGATTAGGAACAATAAAAGGTGATTGAATGTTCTCTGCCACAATTCCCTCACATGATGAAGAAATCTTCTTTGAATCCATTGTTATTTTACCTATTGCTACTAAAATAGCTTTTGGACTTACAACATTAACAAAATCATTTTCACGTAAGCTCCTCCAACTTTTTAAACAAGGTCTGAAAACATCAGCTCCTTGATAAATCATCTCTGAAGCTCTTTTATCAACAATGATTTCTTCAGTATCTATCTTTGGAGAGAGAGGGTATGGACCCTTTGGTTTACAAATAATTAAATTAGAAAAATCTTTATGGCAATATGCATGAAAACCATTATCGTTGAATGCGTTTAAAATTATTTCCACATCATAATCTTGCTGAAAAACATGGAAGGTATATTCATCCATAGGTTGAATTATGGAAGAGAAATATAAATTGCTATAATCATCGCCATAGATATTCGATAAATAATTTTTAAAAGTGGTATTCACGAAAGGTGGATCTATATATGTTTTCTTTGCGCTCAACTTTATTCACTCAATTTAAGGAGTGGAAAGACACTTTATTTGTTTTCGTATCTAAAATTGCAACAGTAGGATTATCATGAAGATTAAATGTTTCCCCAGGATTTATTAAATATAGACCATTAACTCTATTCAATAATTTTTTATGAGTATGGCCTGTAATTACGTAAGCGTAGTTCTTATTTGAGTAAACTAAAGAATTTAGTTTCATTTCATCTGTACCATGGTACAAAGCAAATTTCTTG
>CAZEQQ010000538.1:0-2170 GCA_964514425.1 uncultured archaeon | reverse complement strand
AAATATAATTACAACAACAAAATATAAAAATCATCAAACACTATATACAAAAAATAATCAATACCCAAAAGTAATATAAATTGTTAGCATTTATTTAGGTTTAATTGGAGATGATATTGTAATCTCTGAATTGAAGCATCTTTTAGACGTTGAAACTGAAGATATGGTTGTCAAAGCCGCTAAAGAAGCTGTTGAAGTTATTTCTAACTTAGATTCGCTTGTTGATAAATACGAAAAAATGGTTTACCAAGAATCAATTGAAGATGAACAATTTGACGAACAGAAAGGAGAAGAAGAGATAGGTAATTAGACCCAGTTTAATTTCTCTTTCTTTTTCCTACATTAATGCTTTTAGTAATTTTTCAAGTTCGCCTTTTGTAACTGTTCTAGGGTTGTTATCCATTCGTCCTTTTGTATAACTCTCTTCTACTAAAGAAGAAAGATCATTTTCTTTCACTCCCACTTCTTTCAAGGTAGTTGGCAATTCTACCTTTTCCATTATTTCTTGTAGTTTAATTTTGACTTCTTCTGCTGTAGCACAGTTAAGTATGTTTGTTAATTTAGCCATTTTTTCGGGTATTTCTGGTAAGTTATCTTCTTTTTGTGTATTATAGACATAAAAACTCCCTAAAGTTAAAGCACACGCTAATCCATGTGGAATATGGAAATTAGCTGTTAAGGGATAAGAGACAGAATGTACTGCTGTTGTTTTTGTATTGGAGAAAGCTAATCCTGACATGACACTCCCTAAAGCTATTTTTTCTCTTATGTCTATATTTTCAGGGTTACTGTAAATTTTTTCTATATTTTCTATCAGTAATTTTATTGCTTTTATGGCGTATTGGTCTGAGATAGGATTGTGTTTTTTTGCCCAGTATGCTTCTATTGCCTGAGCTAATGCGTCTAAAGCGGTTATAGCTGTTACTCTTTTTGGCAATTTTACTGTTAATAATGGATCTACTATGGCTACTTTCGCATACATCTTTTCGTGAGCTAATGAGTATTTTACTTTATTTTCCATGTCCCATATTGTTGCCCACATTGTTACTTCACTCCCTGTTCCTGCAGTTGTAGGTAAGCCTATGAAGGGTATCCCTTCTTTTTCTATTTTTTTCTTTCCTTGTAAATAGTCTAACACTTTTTCTTTATTTGTCAGTAATATTGCTGTTGTTTTTGCACTATCTAACACTGACCCCCCTCCTAATCCTAGTATCAGTCCTATCCCTTTCTCTGAATATTTACTTCTTATTTCTTCTATATCTGTGAGAGTTGGATTTTCTTTTACTTCTTCGTATACTTCTACTTTATACCCTTCTTTTTCTATCATCTTTTCTATTTTTTCTGTTATTCCTTGTTCCCTCATCGCTCTTTTTCCTGTCATTAACAATATTTTGTCTGTTTGTGCATACTCTTTCACAGATACTCCTACTTCATCCATTGTTCCTTTTCCGAATAACACTTTGACGGGATTATAATACCTGAACATTTTCTTTTACCTTTGTTTCTTTCTTTCTTTCTTCTCTTCTATTTTCTTACTTTTTCCATGAAAGTTTCTTTGTTTTCTATGGGAGTAGTAGTTGGTCGTCCTAAGTCTTTTCTTGACCCTGGGTTAACTTTGATGATGAGAGCTTCTAACTGTTCTTCGTCTTTGTTCTTCATTTTTTCTAGCTGCTTGAGTAACTCTTGTTTTGTTGTTACTGTTGTGGCTTTTTTGTACCCACACGCTTTCACTAATTCTTCAAAATTTATCGTTTGAGATACTGTGGGTTGTCCTCCTGTCGATTCATGACTACTATTATCTACAATCACATGGAAGAGGTTGGGTGGATTATAGTGCCCCACAGTTGCTACACTTCCCATTTGCATAAGTGTAGCTCCATCTCCATCTAACACTACTATTTTCTTTTTTGTCTGTAAAGCTAGTCCTAACCCTATCCCTGCTGTACATCCCATTGACCCTACGGTATAGAAATCTTCTGGTTTTTCCCCTCTTTTTACTCTCATTTCAAATAATTCTCGAGATGTTTTTCCTGTTGTTGAAACTATTATAGTATTTTTGTTTATATTTTCTAATAGTATCTCTATTACTTCCTCTCTTTTCATCTCGTAGTTCATTTCTTTTTTCTTCTCTGCTTTGTATTCTTCTACTAGCTCTTTTTTTACTATCAAG